>JAJEDS010000221.1 GCA_022821365.1 Dehalococcoidia bacterium
CGCTGATCAATAACCAGGGGGCATTTTCCCTGAGCAACAGAAAGGAGGTGGGTCAATTTTAAGTTGGCGATCCTTACCGCCAATGTAAAGTGGGTCAATTCTAAATTGGCGAAAACGCTCAAAATTAAGTTGGCGTTGACATGACTGCCTTCCCGCCGCCGCCGACCCGGTTGAATCTGCTCATATCACCGTCTCTCCAAAGCGCCGCCCGGCCGGTTGCGCGATGAGGTTCGGCAACCCACCGCGGCAGCGTAATTTGCCCAACAGTCGTCCCGCCCCTGGAGTCGCGAAGTCTCGAGAAGGGGCGACAGGCCCGGCTCACGGTACACCATCATCCGTATGATATATGCGGAAATTAGGGGCAATTCTTGTATAAGTTATTGTGTAATTATGCCCGGGCAAGGCAAAGGCAGGGCCGGGGGAGGCGGTTCCGGGCCGCAGGTCAGCGCGGCGGGCGCGGAGGAAATGGACTCATCAGGTCAGCGGGAAGGGGCGGCGGAGCAGCGCCGGCAGCGGCGGGCCCGGCCCGCCGGCGCGTCAATCGCAGCCGGACGCCCACATCAGTTCAGAGATTGGGGGAAGGGGCTGGCCCCCGGAGCCGCCGTTCCGGGCTTCGCGGGAACCAAGGCCCTGGGATTGTTCCTTCCGTTGGCAGCTCAAATCACCACCGGCGGGCAAACCTGCTGCTGCGGATCGCCAGGCGAATTCTGGGTGGCACGACCCGTCGTATGCCTTGTGGGATACAGCCTATGATTTTGCCCGTGATGGGGCCGTAGCCGCCGGAGCGATTGTGCTGGCCCCAATGCTTCACGCAGGACTTGGGGAGACCCAGAAATTCGCACAGAGCGGCCGGGTCGTCCCTCTCTATGTCGAAGACCAGCAGTTGGCCGGGGGGGATTTCCCGCGAAACCCGCTGGATATGGCTGTCCCATTCATCCCGCCAGTATTCAAGCACTTCCTCGACGCTGCCCAGTCCAAGGAGGCGGCGGTCGCGCTCCGCCAGGCCGACGATGGCGCGACATTCGTTGGGCTCGGGACAATCCCGCATGGCGTTGAGGGCCCGCACGTGCTCCTCCGAATAGGTAATCTCCGTCGGGTAGGTGGCCCACCTGGCCCGGCTTCCGATCCACTTTTCCCGGTCCCTGACGTTGAGTATGAACCGGGCGTCGGGATGCTGCTCCAGCATGGCGGGGAAGTGATGGATCATATCGATGCGGTGATGGTCGCACCGGAAGTTCATGTCAATGAACGCTTCATAGTCCTCGTATGTTGTTGTCCAGCGATTACGTCCCCGGTATTGAAAAGCAAAAATGTCACCCTGGTTAATCGGCTGCTCTCTGGACTTGGGCCAGGGCCTCGGCCTCGGCCCGCTCCTTGGCGCTGAGCAGCTTGGTGGGAGGGTTTTCGGCTCTGGCGTATTTGAGCACTGTGTCGCGGGACATACCCAAAACCGGCCAGCAGCAACAGGCCGGCTACTATACTAATACCAAGGTGGGATGTGCATTTCGGGCTCTTGAAGACGACCGAAAGGACTCCACGGCTCCTCATCTCACCTTTAGGCCCCACTGGGTTCCACCGACAGCGCGGCCTAGCAGTCTGTCCGAGAAACACCGGTAATGGAGTATGATGGCAGGAACCTTGATAGAGGGTGGGCAGTGATGAGCAAGACCTTCCTGCCCTACTATCCTGAGCAGCGGTTGCTGTTGCCGGCGGCCCTCCAGGAATGGCTGCCCCCAGACCACCTGGCCTGCTTCATCTCCGACGTGGTGGACCAACTGGACCTGTCGGCCATCACCGAGCGCTACGAGGAGCAGCGGGCCGGGCCGCCCTACCATCCGAGGATGATGGTCAAGGTGCTGCTCTACGGCTACTGCACGGGAGTGGCGTCTTCGAGGCGTATGGCCCAGAGACTGCACGAAGACATCGCCTTCCGGGTGCTGGCGGCCAACAACACGCCGGACTTCCGGAGCATCTCGGACTTCCGCAAGGCCCACCTGGAAGCCCTGTCGGGGCTGTTCCTGCAGGTGCTGGCCCTGTGCCAGCGTGCGGGGCTGGTTAAGCTGGGCCACGTGGCGCTGGACGGGACCAAGGTGAGGGCCAACGCCTCGAAACACCAGGCCATGAGCTACGGGCGCATGAAGGAGAAGGAAGAACAACTGGCGGCCGAGGTGGAGGAGTTGCTGCGGAGGGCCGGAGAAGTGGATGAGGAGGAGGACCGGCGCTACGGCAAGGACCGGCGGGGCGATGAGCTACCAGAGGAGTTGGCCTTTCGGGAGGGAAGGCTGCGGAAGATACGGTAGGCCAAGGCAGCGCTGGAAGCAGAGGCCCAGGCTCAGGCGGAAGCAGCCGAGGCAGAGGGCAAGTCGCATCCCGGGGTGCCTGCGGACCAGGCCCAGCGCAACTTCACCGACCCGGAGTCCAGAATCATGCCCAGCCCGGGAGGCCGGGACTTCCAGCAGTCTTATCCGCCACAGGCGGACCAGGCCGTGGTGGACCGTGAGCATCAGGTGATCGTGGCGACCCGGGCCACCAACCAGGCATTGGACAAGCAGCAGGCAGTGCCCATGGTAGGGGAGGCCATCGCCAACTTGGGCACTGTGCCCAAAGAGGTCTTCGCCGATGCTGGCTACTACTCGGCCAAGGCGGTGGACGGCCTGTGCATCCTGGGAGTGGACCCCTTCGTTGCCCCAGAGAAAACCCGCCACGGCGCCAGACCGGAAGCGGCGCCCAGGGGTCGCATAACCAAGGGATTGTCGGCCAGGGACCGGATGCGGCGCAAGCTACGAACGAAGCGGGGGCGTCAGCGCTACGCCCTGAGGATGGGGACGGTGGAGCCTGTGTTCGGGCAGATCGAGCAGGGGAGGGGCTTCCGCCAGTTCCTGCTGCGGGGCCTGGAGAAGGTGCAGGGGGAATGGTCCCTGATCTGCACCGGCCATCCGCCACAGGCGGACTGAAACTGTTCCGCCATGGCCCTGGGCGTCCCGGCCAACTGGGGAACCAGGGCCCCGATCCAACCAACCCGAAGACTGCCAGACCTGCCATCAGAGAGTTCCTCCGCAGACTCTCGGCATTTACCAATTGCGTCCTGCCCCCTGGTGGCTGCCCCCAGCTAATTCCGACTAACCGGCAAACTAGCTCACCTATTCCTCGGACGGGCTGCTAGGCCAATCCCTCTAACCTCTCTGCTGAGTTTCCCTCCCCAGAAGAGTCAATGCCGATGTAACCAGCAAACATACTTCGCTCCACAGCTAACCCCATCCTCATTTCAAAGCGGGCCAAGTTTCGCTAGCTTCTTGGAGTATCGATGAGCCTGTCGCATTTAACATCAGGTTCCTCCTCGAACTGTGAGCCGGTGATAACCACACTGGGTCAAAGGGTATCGGCTTGATTTTTGACCTGACCCCCGGAAACTGTTCTACCTTAAATGGGAAAGCATCCGCCGCGCCTCTCGGAGACACAGAAATGCTATGGCGGCGAACATAGCGGTGAACCCAATCCCCAAGACGATGCTATACCACTTGGGGGAGTGGTCGTTCCACACCAGGGCCAGCAACGGGTAGCCCATCCAGGCCGTCAGAAAGAGGAATACCAGCCCAGCCAGCCCCACCCCGATTCCCAAGATTATCTGTATGCGCAATCCAATCCTCCGCTGAATGTTCAGTCCAATAGGACGCCCAAGATGCCGAACTGGTAACGACTCCCCTCGTTGGCAACACGGGGACTTGCCTCTATACGCTGTCTGCGGTTGCAGGTGTTATGGGCGGAGTATTCGCCATCGGGATTCTACTGCATGTGCTGGAAGACTAGATTGAGAGGCGAAGGTCAGGGCCAAGCTCTGACCAGGACCCGACCTGAAGGTTGTCGTTAAAGGCGCATTACGCCAAGTTTACTTATAACGGCGCTGCTAACGCAACACGCATTACATTTATTTTTGCGATAGCCCGGTTGACTCCAATTGCGTTGACGCTGAAGCTTGGCACAACCGTGAAGGTAGTACGGAACGCGAGCAATTACAGGATATTCCAGCCCTACCCAAATCATTGCAGGGAATTTCCACGTGTTAGTACGTCCGCCATAAACGTGAAATTGGTCTGGCTAGGAATTGAGCTAGCAGCCTGTCCGGGGAATATCCTCAGGCGGCTATTGGGGGACGCCACAGGTGGTTGGATGCGGGTGAAGCCAT
>JAJEDS010000304.1 GCA_022821365.1 Dehalococcoidia bacterium
ACGCAAGGCACACCGAACCTGATGGCCTCCACAAGTTCGACTTTGTTGGAACAGATGCCACAAGGGCCGCCCCTGCGATGGCGTTCACTCCCATCCCGACCTTCCCGCCAGGGTTAGCGTTCCGCCCACGAGGTGGGGGAAGGGACTTCTGGAAAAAAATTTGGCCCCTACATTTCCCGTTATTTTCCGACATTCGGGTCGAGCTTGGCCTGAGAGAGAAGGCGCTGCATCTCCTCGACGCTGGCGGCCAGATTCTGGAGTTCGGCGAACTGGACGGCGTAGGAGAGGGCGTAACGGGCGGCGCGGACCCGGATAGCGGGATCGGGGGCGGACATGGCCTCGGCGAAGACAGCCATGCCGCGGCGGGCGAGGGCGTTGAGTTCCTCGCGGGCGATGACGGCGGACTGCTGGCGGAAGGCGGCGAGACGGTCGGCGAAGAGGGGTTCGCGGAGCCAACGGCGCAGGGTATTTTCTTCGATGCCGGCGTTGCGGGCCGCCTGGGACAGGGACGGGGAGCTGGCGATGACGGGCAGGGCGGCCTGCTGGCGAAAGGAGAGGTCGGAAAGGTCGACGTGGTCGTCGGCCGGCACGACCGGGAGCGTTTCGGCGGGGGCAGCCCCCCGGGATTGTCCGGCGGGTACAGAGGGGTTGTTCCGGCGGGGCTTCCTGGGCATAGATAGTCTCCTGGCTGCAGTGGCGGGTTGGATTTGGCCCGGGGCGCTGGGGTCCGGTGGGCCATGGACTATCTACGTTAGAGACGGGTTTTGCGGGTTGGCAAGGGGGGAGTGTCAGGGGGACGGAGGTTCGGGGTAATTTGGGAGTTCCGGATGGTGTATTATTGCCGCAGTTTGTGAGGCAGTATACCCGCTGACTTACCGGAGGAGTATCGGGATGCGCGTGATGGTTTTGGTGAAGGCTACCGCAGACAGCGAGGCAGGGGAGATGCCCTCTACCGAAGTCCTGGAGGCCATGGGCAATTATAACGAGGAACTGGTGAACGCCGGCATTATGCAGGGAGGCGAGGGTTTGAAACCGTCGTCGGAAGGCAAGCGGGTCGTTTTCGACGGGGACGGCCGCAATGTAATTGACGGGCCCTTCCCCGACACCTCCGAACTGCTGGCCGGGTTCTGGCTGTGGGAGGTGAAGGACATGGATGAGGCCCTGGAATGGGTGAAACGCTGCCCGAATCCCATGCCCGGGCCCAGCGAGATAGAAATACGGCCCCTGTTCGAAATGTCCGATTTCGGCGAAGAGATGACGCCGGAACTGGCAGAGCAGGAGGAGCGGCTTCGGGGGGAACTGGAGGGTCGTCAAGGGTGATTCCGTCTGACTTCACCCGAAGGCAACTCATCATTCAAACCGGAGCAAAGCCATGACTACCACCGAGCCGCTGCCTCGGGGCGAAATCATCCAGCAACTGGACGGCACCTACGAGCTGTTCGCCCTGCCCACGGACGAAGAGACCCTGAGCAACATCCTGCTGGACTGCCTGGGAGAATGGGAACACGTCCGCATAGGCATGCTGGTGCCGGGGGCCGTGTGGGAAATCAAGCCGCCCTGCCAGCCGCGGACGGGGTTCCTGGACGGCTACCTTACGGTGGACTTCCAGGAGTGGCACCTGCACCTGTGCATCGGCGAGTCCCGGGCGGCGCCGCCGGAAACGGCCAGGCTGCGGCGGACGGCCCGGGCCGAACTGTACCGGCGGCTCAATCCCGACCACCAGCCCACGTCGTGGGGGTTTCGCCTGTTCAACGGCGGCGGTCAGCAGCAGATAACCGTACTGCTGCCCAATCCGCACCTGGACGACCGGCAGAATTACACGGACAGCCCCGACTGGGAACGGCTTTACCTGTGGGACCGGCTGCGGCAGAAATACCTGGCACAGGGCAGCGACCCGGTGGACCGGTCAGCGCCCGGGTTTTACCATGGCTGACCGGAGCGGCGGGGCACACCCGCTGAGCGAAAGCCTGGCGAAAGCGGAAAGCCTGGGCGGTTTCTTTGCCATGCCGCAAGCAGGCCGCGTCGATGGAGGCTGGGCCAGCGCGCGGGACCTGTTCCAGGGGGATGACCGGCGGCTGGGGGAAATGGTGGCCGCCTACGGGCAGCGGGCATGGGAGAGTTCCAACCGGCACGTGGCGGCATCGGCATTCCTGGTGGCCTACCTGAGCCGGGTGGTCTTTCCACTGGTGGGGCAGTACGTGCTGGCGGGACGGGCGCCGGACGTGTCGCTGGATAACCTGGCCTTCCACTGGAACGGGCCGGCCATTGACGCCACGGGGCTGAAGCAGTTGAGGTTCGCCGCGCTTGCCAACGACCCGGCCGCGGATCACCCCGACGCCGTATCGTCGGCCGACAGGAGCGACCTGTACAAACAGATGAAGGACTGGCTGTTTCGGGGCAACCTGGAGCAGGTCATCCCGGACTTGCAGCGGGCGGCGGGGGCCAGCGAGAGAGTTTCCTGGAATGCGGTGGCCGCCGCCTTCTCCCAGGCGCTGAACCGCCTTTACGCCGCGGCCGGCAGGCCGGCAGAGGTGGTGGCAGCGGCGGATGCCATCTTCCTGGACAGGGAGTCGCCCATTTGCGGGGAGCTCACCATGGAAGAGTTCGAGAGCCACGGGAACACGGGGTTCTTCTCGCGGCGGCGCGGGTGCTGCCTGTGGTGGCGGTCACCGCGGGCCAGTGACTACTGCTCCAACTGCATCCTGCTGCCGCGCCAGGAACAGGACCGGCGCTTCGGGGAGATGCTGGCGGGGATACGTTGAAAGGACCCGCCGGCGTCGACCTCCACACTGTCAACTTCTTCACCAGACGCCCGGAGCGGGTCCTCCCTTCTGTGGGACTGGAATAGATTCAGGGCTGGGGTTTGGGCATGCGATAGCCAACGCCGTGCTCGGTGAAAATGTAGGTGGGGCGCCGGGCATTGTCGCCCAGTTTCTGTCGCAGGGTTTTGACGAAGGCCCGCAGCAACTGAATGTCTCCCGTATACTCCTCGCCCCAGATGCGGCGCAGCAGTTCGTCCTGGGAGAGAACCCGCCCCGCCCTGGTGGAGAGTTCCTGGAGCAACTGGTACTCGGTGGCGGTGAGGTGGACCTTGCGACCAGCCACGGTAACCCGGCGCTCGGGGTAGTTAATGGCCAGGTCGCCAACGACATAGTCTTCCCTGTCGCGGCTGTTCTTGGCCTCGGCGCGCTTGCGGAAGGAGACCTTGATCCTGGCCACCAGTTCGGACGGGGAGAAGGGCTTGACGATGTAGTCGTCGGCGCCCATCTCGAAGGCCCGGACGATGCTTTCATCATCACCCTGGCCTGAGAGGATGATGGCGGGAACACCGAACTGCTGGGTGACCCGTCGGATCACCTCAAAGTCCTGGTGGCTGCCGGTGGCCATGTCCAGCAGGGCCAGGTCAGGTTTTTCCTCCGCTATGATGCGGCCCAGGTCCGAATAGTCCATGGCGCCGATGGGAACGTAGCCGGCATGGGAGAGAGCGCGCTGAACCGCGTTGAGCATCCGGGGCATTTCCACCACCGACAGAATGCGCTTGCGGCCCTCATGCGACGGCAGCGCGACACCCCCAAAGGGGGCCGGCGGAGAATTGGGCCGGTCGCAGGGTTCCTCGGCAACGGGAATGCTGAACCCCATGGTCAGCCCCTGGTCGGACAGGCCCGGCTCAACCCAAAGACGCCCGCCGTGGGCGTTCACAATTCCCTGGCAGATGGCGATGGCCATCTTGTCCTCCTCCCCTTCGCGGTTGGCTTCCCGGAGCCAGCGGGAGGTGGAACGGACGAGAGCTTCACCCAGGGCGCCGGCCTGGGAAGGCTGGACGTCCATCGAAATGCCGACAGTAACGTGCATTTCATCCTTGCCCGCCCGAATGGACAGGGAGGAGGAGGGAGGAGAGTATTTCACGCCCCACTGAAGCAGGGAGCGCAGTACCTGGGTGATCCGCTGGCTGTCGGCCATGGCGCGAGGGAGGTCCGGAGCAACATCCATCTTGATATTGTGGCCGGCGTTGGTTCGCAGAAACTCCCGCCTGGCATCATTGAGCAGGGGCGCCAGGTCCAGGGGGGCGGGATTTATGCTCAGGCTGCCGCTTTCGATCTGGGTCAGGTCGATGAGGCGGCTGAGGTGATTGCGCATGGCGTCGGTCTGACGGTCGAGAATACGAAGCATCTGCCTGGACTCATCGGTCCCGGAAGCGGCAATGCTGTCGGCCAGGGCGGCAATTGAACCTTTGATAGTGGTCAGGGGAGTACGCAACTCGTTGCCCACCAGGCTCAAAAAATCGGACCGCGTGCGGTCCATTTCGTTCAGGGGCGAAATATCCTGGATGGCAACGATTACGGACTGGACCTCGCCTTCCATGGAATAGATGGGAGCGGCGTTAACCAGGGTATGGACGGCCCTTCCGTCGGGCAGGTAGATGACAATCTCCTCGGCCCGGACGATTTCCCCGCTGCGGAGAGCGCGGGTGATGGGAGAGGAACTGAGGGAGACCTCCCGGCCGTCGGCGCGCCGGAAGGAGAGGGCCTTCAGGGTGTCTTCCCAGGTACCGTTGGGAATTCCCGTGTCACCGATGATTCGTTCTGCTTCGCGGTTGTAGGTAACCATCTGGCCGGTATTGGCGTCGAAGACTACGACGCCCACCGGAGAGATGTTTATCAGGGCTTCCAGGTTGGACTTGGAATGGAGGGCCCGGTCATATTTGGTGGCGTTGACCAGGGCAACGGCGGCCTGGCTGGCGAAGGCGGCAATGACTGCCTCGTCTTCGGCGGAAAACTCAGGGCCGGTGGCTTTGTCTGCCAGGTAGAGGTTGGCAAGGCAGCGTCCCTGGTGGCGGATGGGCACTCCCAGGAAGGAGGTCATGATGGGATGGTGCTGGGGAAAGCCTGCCGAGCCGGGGTGGGTGGAGACGTCTTTGACGCGAATCGGTGTGTCGGACGATGTCAGTTTACTGATCAGGCCGCCTATCCTGGGGACGGTTTCTATCAGGGCGGCATGTTCGGGATCAACTCCCCTGGTTACCAGTTCGCTGTTTTCGCCGGCTTCATTGAAGGTGAGCAGGGCGCCATAGCGGGCGCTGGTTAGCGAGCAGGCCCAGTCAACTATTTCCCGCAAGAGACTTCCGGAGTCCAGGTTGCTGCTAATGCTGAGGCTGGCTTCCTGCAGTTCTGTGAGGTGTGCTGGCAGGGTCTGGCCTTGAATTCCCGAGTCTTCCTGTTCCTTTAGCATATCAGAGCACTTTCGCAAGAATTAGTTTCGCGAGATAGGCGCATTCATATTATTTATAAAAGGCTCTACATCGCACACCAAGGTAATATAACATGATAATTATAGGCTGCAAGCTGTCATCACAAAATCTTCATTTACAATCATTTAATAAATGCTATATGAAGAGTATATGAGTGGGACTCGCACACCCTGGCGGCGGCGGCCAGCCCGGGTAATGGGGCAGCATGGATTTGCCGGATTCCGGCGCAGATGGCATGAAGGCAACAGGCAGCCGAAGTCCGCTTCACTGCAAGGGGGCAGGGCGGGCAGAGCCGGAATGCCCCGTCCCGGAAATGCTGCCTCTTATCCGGGCCTTTTCCCTCGAGGGAGAATGGGGCCGGGACATACCGCGGGGAGAAGGCCAGGGAAGTCAGGGAGGGTCGGAATAAATCCCCTCTCCCATGGTGAGAGAGGGTTAGGGTGAAGGGGAATCTCTCCGCAGCAAGCTATCACCCTCATTCAGACCTTCCCCCCTCGAGGGGGAAGGAACTTTTTCAGAGGTTTCACTGCTAAATGAGCCCGTCCACCAGGTCTTCGTTGGAGCCGTCGATCTCGTCTCCCAGGTAAGGGCCGAAGAGTTCCTGGTACTCTTTCAGCTGGGCTTCCACATCGAAACCGCCGTCCAGGCGTATTTCCACCTCCAGAATCTTGCCCACACTCTCAACATCGTCCAGGTTGAACACGACGTTGTCCTTGGTCCAGATCTCCCGCTGCTTGTTCACCACCGCGCGAACGCCCAGGACGGCGTCAAGCATCTCCTTGGTCTCATGGCCGTTCAGGCCCCAGACGCGGAAACTGCTGGTCCTTCCCCCCGATTCCTGACCCTCTTCGTAGTAAATTACCTGGGGGGCTTCCTTGTCTATGCGTATCTTGAGGCGGCGGCGGGAATTGCCCTCGGGAGTATCGGCCAGGTTGTAATAGTAGTCCACCTGGTCAGTATTCTCCAAGTAGGACGCGCCGTGTTCCGACAGCGCCTGCCTTACCGGTCCAAAGTCGGGGCAGAAGGCCTTGATTTCCCGGTTGGTTTGCATGGTCATGTTTATATTTCTCCCGGGCTGTGAGAAAGGGGAGTGCAGCCTGTATAGCGAGTTTGGAGTTCCCTTAATATATCTATTATGCCGCATTGCAAGGGTTTATTGCACCCACGACAGGGGCCCGACTGTTTCTTTACGTTTTCTTAAGACATTCAACCGGAAATCGGGTAAAATGGCTCCGATAGCACAAAGCTCAATTATGTGGAGAGAGTTATGGCAGACAATGATGTACTGTTGATGGCTCACCTGATGCGCCGGGCCGGTTTCGGCGCCGCCTATGGGGAACTGAAACGACGGGCCGCCAAGGGCTACGAGGCCACGGTGGAGGAACTGCTGCACCCTGAAGAACAGGAAGAACTGAACACCGACGTGATGCAGCGGTACATGGGGTGGCGGGATATGGGTTACCTGGCCGCCAACCAGGGTTACTGGACCTACCGGATGGTCAACTCGCCAAGGCAGCTGCAGGAAAAGCTCTGCCTCTTCTGGCACAGCATATTCTGCGTGGGCGATTCCAAGATAATGGCGCCCCACAACATCCTGGAACAGCTGGACCACTTCCGCAACCACGGCATGGGCCGGTTCGACGAACTGCTGCTGCGCATGGCCACCAATCCGGCCATGCTCTATTACCTGGACAACCAGTTGAGCCACAAGGAGGCCGTCAACGAAAACTGGGGGCGGGAGCTGCTGGAGCTGTTTTCCATGGGCGTGGGCATGGACGGCCAGCCCAACTACACCGAAGAGGACGTGAAAGCCTGCGCCCAGGCCTTTACCGGCTGGACGGTGGGCAACGGTATGCCCCGCTATCCCTACGGCCGGTACTTCAACCAGTTCCTCTACAACCGGCACGACCATATCGACGGCGACAAGACCTTCCTGGGAGAGACGGGCGACTTCAACGGGGACGACATCATCCGCATTATCGCCAAGCAGCCGGCCACGGCCCGCTTCATCGCCCGCCACCTGTACAACTTCTTCGTGGCCGACGAGCCCCAGGTGCCGTCGTGGCAGGACACGCCCCCCCGGGACATGGCGGCCATCAAGCTGATGGAGGAAGAGTATTTCCGGTCCGGTTATGAAATCCGGTCCATGCTGCGGCTGCTGTTCAACTCGGACTTCTTCAAGGAAGCCCGGTTCTCCAAGGTGAAGAGTCCGGCGGAACTGGTATGCAGCACCCTGCGGTTTATGGGCGACTTCGACCGGCCGGCCCCACGCATGTACGACATGGCCCTGGAGATCCGATATATGGGCCAGGACCTGATGAATCCGCCCACGGTGGAGGGCTGGCATACGGGCAAGGAATGGATCGACAGCGGCACTCTGGTGGAGCGGGTCAACTACGCCGCCAGCGAAATGGGCCGCCTGGAGGCGCCAGGGATTCGCGCGGTGGTGCGGCGTTTCAGCGACCAGGCCCCCACGGTGTCGGCCGGCGACCTGCTGGAAGGCTGCCTGGAAATGCTGGGCGGCTACCAGTTGATGGCCGATACCCGCAACCTGCTGCTGAACCACCTGGGCCCCGACCAGGACATCCCCACGGACGGTGAGGAATTTACCCAGACGGTGGGGCAGGTATTGCAGTTGATTGTTTCCACCCAGGAGTACCAGTTTACGTAAAGAACTGCCAGGCGGGTCCGGCTTCACTATGCAGAGCAACGCAGGTATAGGGATAATGGTACCAACTCTAGCTGCAGAGCGTCCGGTTACGATCTTGAATACATGCGCATTACCTTCGCCTGGAACGCGGACAAGAACCGTCAGCTTATCGCCGAACGCGGTATTTCCTTTGAAATCATTGTGGCGGCCATTGAACAGGGTAACCTGGTGGACTTGGTGGAACACCCAAACCAGGAACGATACCCGGGGCAGATGATACAGGTAGTAGCGGTTGGCACCTACCTTTACCTTGTTCCATTCGTCGTAGAATCCGACGGTACTCGTTTCCTGAAAACTATCATACCCAGCCGCAAGGCAACCCGGGATTACGGCAGGGGGAGACCTGAATGAACAGGGAAAACGATTACGTTCTCGATGAAGAAGAGCAGGAAATACTGGAAAAATTCGACAAGGATGAACTACGTTCCCCGATAGACGCCGCCCAGGAAATGGAGTTGGCCAGGCAAGCCGCCAGGAATACAACGAGACAGTGGCGGCAAGTAACTTTGCAAGTAACCGACGAGGAATACAGCCTGGCCCGCGCCCGGGCCGCCGAAGAAGGCATTCCCTGCCCGTCGTTACTGTCCGACATCATTCACAAGTACCTTTCCGGCCGGCTGATTGAAAGGGGCAGGTAGGTTGTATGAACTTAAAGGCAGGACCGGGCCCGGGTCACTTCTTTGCGTAGGAACAACAGGAACGGCCCCCGAAAGGCTTCGGGGGCCGTCAGCTTTTGGCTAACTTGTGCTTTTAAGGAATGAGGTTGGTGCCGGAGGAGGGACTCGAACCCACACATCATAAAGATAGCGGATTTTAAGTCCGCCGCGTCTGCCATTCCGCCACACCGGCTTAACAGTTAAGGTCCGGCGGGGCGCCGGACTTGCCGAAGGAGAAGTGCGGCCGACCGAAGACGAAGGGAGGCGGGCTGTTCCCGGCGAGAAAGGAAATGGAGGCGACGGGCGGATTCGAACCGCCGAATAGAGGTTTTGCAGACCTCCGCCTTAACCACTTGGCTACGTCGCCTCGGGCTGCACCGGTATATCACTGCCGGGTCTGGGCCGATATGGTGCCGAGGGCGGGACTTGAACCCACACGAGCTTACGCCCACGGCCCCCTCAAGACCGCGTGTCTACCTATTCCACCACCTCGGCCAGTCGACGCATACCATATTATAACATACTTAACGGATGGTTCAAGAATTACCCCGTAGCTGCAGCCGGATACCAGGGAAGGGAGCGCAAGGCCTTTCAGCTGGTGGCTGGCAGTTCTATCGGGACTGTGCCGGTATCAGGGCAATCGCGTTAGAACCGGAAAGACCGGTCCGCCTGGATTCTTCCCGGCCTGTTTCTCACCAAAGAGACACAGAGTACGCGGAGTTGCACGGAGAATCTCAGCCCTCCAATGCGTACTCTGCGCCTCTGTGGTTAAAGGAAGTCTCCAAATGCGATTGCCCTGGTCTCGGTATCCACTCTTGTTGAAGCGGCTCCGGGTCGCTGATAGGATGGCTGCAAGGCCGGCCCTGTCAGGGTCCCGGAAGGGAGCCACCTACCACACTCACTTCCTTTCCCCAAACTTCTCAACCGGCGGGTGAGTCATTATGTCACTTGACCTGGGCGAAACCATTGTTCAGCTGGACCGGGTGTCGGAAACCCTGGGGAGGGGCCAAGGCGACCGCCAGCGAAGGCTGGAGCAGCTGCGGGAAGCGGCGGCCGGGGTATCTCCAGTGGAAGCGCGGCGGCTGACCTCGGAACCGGGCATCCCATTCCTGGCGGCCCAGGTTACGGACGCCTTGCTGGGCAACATAGCTCCCCCACCACCGCCCGAGGACTGGACCGCCCTTTCGGTGGACGGCTCGCACATTGACGTGGACCGGCACCTTCCGGTTCCCTGCTACCTGCTGAACCTGGGCGGCTGTGTTCTTACCTATGGAAGGGAGGCCGGCGCGGGCTTCTTCAGCCGTCCCCACCTGGCGGCACGGGAGGAAGAGTTGTACCTGCGGGACCCGGGAAACGCCGTACAGGAAGAGGCCATGACCGGCAACCTGCTGGGGCTGTACCGTACGGTCAGGGAGTTGACTGTTCTGTTGGAGGAGGCGCGCCAATGCCCAGACGACCGTCCGGCATTGGCTTTGGTGGACGGCACCCTGGTGCTGTGGGGGCTGGCCGGACAGGGCTACCCGGAATTTGTCCGCGACTTCATTATCAGGGACGGGCTGCTGAGGGCGCTGGAGGGGTTCCGGGAACTGGCGCGGGAGCGGCGGGTTACCCTGGCGGCCTACGTTTCGCTGCCCAGGACCACCGAAGTGGTGAACTCCATCCGCCGCTGCCTTTGCAGCCACGACCTGGAGCGTTGCCGGAGGTCGTGCAGCTACCGCCGGTCGGAGCTTGAGCCCTGCAGCCGGGCCAACGACTTCCTGGACCGGGAGCTTTTTGCCAGGGAGTTGACTCCCTTTCACCGTTCCCCCATCTACAAGACCAATTCATCGGTGCCCCGGGACCATTACGGCCCCGAGCAGCAGGTCTATTTCTACTACCTTCACGCCGGTGAGGAGATTGCCCGGGTGGAGGTCCCCCAATGGGTGGCGGAGGACGAGACGCTGCTGGGCCTGGGCCACGGTTTGCTCGCGGAGCAGTGCCGGAAGGGCCAGGGTTATCCCGTGGTGATTACCGAGGCCCACGAGCAGGCGGTGGTTACGGGCCGCGACCGGCAACTGTTCCGGGAGATGGTGGCGGAAACGCTGGAACGGCAGGGCCTGCCCACCTACACTTCGCAGAAGGAACGTTCCAAGCGCAGGCCGTGGGTGTAGCAACGGTATTAGTCCTACCGGCTATTCAGACTTGGGCACTCTCTCGGGCCGTTCCCTCCCGCCCTATCTGTGCCCTACTGTAGTTCTTCCAGTAATTCCCTCCCCTCGTTTTCCACAAAAAGTTGCTGAAATCCCCCGAAAATCCGGGGTTGACAGCCCTATTAACTTATCCGCAGCCCGAGCCGGAAGAAACAACTAGCGGAGCGCTTGTGGCGCTGGCTGGAAATGCCATCCCTGCAACCGATTGTCTCCAAGGGGAACGACTGTCTAGCGGGAAAAGTTGTCGAAATTCAGCTTTACCGCCTGCATAAGATAGATATATGGAACGGCATAAAGCTCAGGGCCACGGCGGGACGAAACCGCCGGGCAAAGAGGAGGAGTGATATGGAGCATGGGACCGACAGCAAGCTGATGTGGCTGGAAATACTGCGGCTGGCCAATGCCCAGTGTAACGATTACGAATTCTGCTGCATGGGGAGCCGTTTGTGGCACCTGAAGCGGGCCGCGGGTGAATTGTGGCTGATGCTGGATAGCGGGCCGCCGGAGGGACTGGTGGACTTGCCCTACCTGGCCCACTCGGACTTTTGCGGACTGGTGAAGGACGTGGACGGCGAGTTCGACAAGGACGATTGCGGGTGGCCGGTGGATTGAGGTGCTTGGGGCGTGCGTCTAACGGTCTTCCGGGCATTGCCGGCGCTTGCGAATCGCCTCGATGGATCTCGATGGATAAGGTAGAGATTCGAGGTTATTATGATCGCACCGCCAATGCCCCCAAGGCCAGGGCCGCTTGCCTGAAGGCTGCACTCGGCCGAAGGCGGGCGAGCATTGGCATTTCCAACCGGTTGGAAGCGAAGATGACGTGGACTGGAGGTTACCGATGGCTGCAGGTGATGCGGTGCTCTGGGCCCTGGGCAGGAACTGGAACATGGTGGACGCGGCGGTGGAAGGCCTGGACGCGGAAACGCTGGCCCGCCAGCCGGCGCCCGAATGCAACTCCATAGCCTGGCTGCTGTGGCACATGAACCGGGTAATTGACAACTTTATCAACCAGCGGCTCCAGGGGCAGCAGTCCTTTTGGGTAACCCAGGGGTGGAGCGACAGGTTCGGAATGGCGGAAAACGTGCGCGGTATGGGGTGGACCGCTGAGGACCTGGCCGGCTGGACCGCGCCCGACATTGAGGTGCTGCTGGGTTACCAGGAAACAGTCCGGCAGGCGGCCAGGGAGTACATCGGGGCGCTGAAGTGGGAGGACATGGAAAGGGAGGTTACCTTTCCGCCCGAAGCCGAAACCAGGGAGCATACCATCGCCACCGCCCTGGGCCAGCTGGTGTGGGACAACGTGGCCCATGGCGGCCAGATCGCCTACCTGCGAGGCCTTTTCCAGGGAATGGGATGGCACCGTTAGCGCCAGATTGAAATGGGATAGACCGCCAACTATAATCCAACGCAACCAGGGGTTGGCTCATATCCAGACTTAATGGAGGAAGAGATTATGCCCAGGATCAAGCACATTGCTATTCGCACCCCGGACCCGGAGAAGACCGCCCAGTTCTACATCAACGTGTTCGGCCTGGAAGAGGTGGGGAAGGCCGGTTCCGGGCTTTACCTGTCCGACGGCTACATCAACCTGGCCATCCTGAAGTCCATCGACGAGGGCAACGGCGAGAGCGTCCGTGACGTGGCCGGATATGCCGGAATTGACCATCTAGGCTTCATGGTGGAAGACATGGACGATGTCCAGGCCAAGCTGGAAGCCGAAGGGGCCCGCGCAATGAACGTGCGCATCAACGTGGGCGGCCACGGCAATCCGGGGCAGAGCTACTATGAAGAAAAGTACCGCGGCCCCGACGAACAGGTGATCGACGTCTCCGGTTCCGGCTGGATCGGTACCTAGGCATCGCGGAGAATAGATTAATAGTAAAAGCGCAAATCGCTGGGACCCATTGGAGCGCGCCTGGCCGGCAACCTGGCCAGGCGCGTCCCGATGAACGATAAGTAATCGAGCGGGGGCAAGGTTGGATACTGGCGTTACCGCGTGGATGCTGACGTCCACGGCTTTTGTGTTGTTCATGACCCTACCGGGCCTGGCGATGTTCTACAGCGGACTGGTGCAGGCCAAGTCGGTGCTGTCGGTGGTAATCCAATGCTTCACAATATCCGCCATAGCCAGCCTGCTGTGGTTCATTGTCGGTTACAGCCTGGCCTTCGGCGACACTATCGGCTGGTTCATTGGCATGCCGGACAAGGCTTTCTTCTACGGCATAGACCATGGACACCTCAGAGGGGACATGCCGGAGATAGTGTTCGTCATTTTCCAGATGACGTTCGCTATCATCGCGCCGGCAATCATAGTCGGCGCGTACACCGAAAGAATGAAGTTCCAGGCAATTCTTCTCTTCAGCGCGGCCTGGCACCTGCTGGTATACGCCCCCATCTGCCACTGGGTCTGGGGCGACGGGTGGCTGCACCAACTGGGGATAATGGACTTTGCCGGCGGAGTGGTGCTGCACGCCAACGTGGGCGTGGCTGCCCTGGTGGCGGCTTTATACGTGGGCAAACGGCAGATCTTCCCCCACGAACTGGTTCCGGCCCACAACCCCGGCCTGGCGGCGGCCGGCGCGGGGATGCTCTGGGTTGGCTGGTTCGGGTTTAACGGCGGCAGCGCGCTTGCCGCCAACGGCGAGGCGGGCATGGCCATCGCCGTAACTCACATTTCCGCCAGCGCCGGTCTGCTGACCTGGACGTTCCTGGACTGGATAAAATTCCGCCGGCCAACACTTATCGGCGCCATAATCGGGGCAATTGCGGGCCTGGCGGCGGTGACCCCCGCTTCCGGCTATATCGGCCCTGTTGGCGGCATGATACTGGGAATAACGGCCAGCGCGGTCTGCTTCTTTGCCGTTGGCATCGTCAAGTGGAAGCTGCTGATTGACGACTCCCTGGACGTTTTTGCCGTCCACGGCCTGGGCGGCATCATCGGCACCTTGCTGATTCCTTTCCTGGCCCTCGAGATCATGGACGGGCACGGTTATGTGGTAGAAGGCCGTTCGGTTTTCACCCAGTTTGGGGTGCAGGCGCTGGGCGTGGCGGCCTCCATGGCCTGGGCCGGAGTCTTTACCTACCTGATTCTCAAGGTGCTGGACCTGGTGCTGGGCAAGGTGCGGGTTGACCCGATGGACGAGATTGTGGGGTTGGATGTGGCAATTCACGGAGAAAGAGGATATGATCTGTAACCAGAATCCAAAGGCGACAGGCCGGCGATTTCGATAACCCTGGCGGCGGCCATCCCCCTCGTCTTGAAGGGCACGCCTGGCGGCGCTGACGCCGCCGAATGAGGCTGCTCCCTCCAGCAAGACCACCTCCCCCGCCTTTATCCGGAATCCATAAATGGCAGGCATTTTGTATTTCACCGGTCCGGTTGAATAGCGGCTTCACCCTGGGGGACCGCAGCCAGCGGCCGTCCGCCCACCGCGGAGCTGGACTTTCATAAACGGCCCGGAGGGTTTGTTGTATCCAGTACTATAGGGTATTATGGTATGTAGTTTTCCGAGGCTCTCCCGCGCCACCAAGCGGGATGGCTCTGCCCCTTCAACCGTTCAAGATTTTGAGTTTTTTAGGAGGCTACCTGTATGAACGTAGAATCTCGCCGGGAAGGCACCAGCCTGGTATTGAAGGCCGATGGACGGGTGGATGGCACCAACGCCAGCGAGTTTCAGGATGCCATGAAATCCGAAATCAATGAATCTGACCGGGCCGTAGTGCTTGACCTGCAAGACCTGACCTACATCAGCAGCGCAGGTCTGCGGGTGGTGCTGCTGATCGCCAAGGATCTGCAGCGGCAGGGAGCCAAAATGGCGGCTTGCTCGCTGTCCGACCCCGTGCGGGAAGTATTCGTCATCAGCGGCTTCGACAAAATCATCCCTATCCACGATTCCCAGGACTCGGCCATCGGCGCTCTGAGCTAGACCTTTCCGTATAGTCAACAAGGCTGGCTCCCTCGCCAGCCTTGCATTCGGCTGGAGCGGAGCGTTCTCAACAGCCTTTAGTGATCCAGACTGTGGAGAGAAGGGGAGCAATGCCCGTGGCATTCAAAATACTAGTAGTGGACGACGAACCGGACCTGGAGCCGCTGGTCCTGCAGCGAATGAGGCGGCGAATTCGGTCCGGACAGTACAGTTTTGTCTTTGCCCATAATGGCGTGGAAGCCCTTGAGGTGCTGCGCCAGGAAGAAGACATTGATATGGTCATCTCAGACATCAACATGCCGCAGATGGACGGGCTTACTTTGCTGGAGCAGATTCCCAAGGTAGACCCGAATGTGCGGTCCATCATCATCTCCGCCTATGGAGATATGAAGAACATCCGCACCGCCATGAACCGCGGCGCCTTTGATTTTGTTACCAAGCCGCTGGACTTTGATGACCTGCAGATAACCATAGACCGAACCCTTGCTCACCTGGTGGAGTGGCGGGATGCGCTGTCATCCAGGGACCGCCTGGTGAGCCTGGAAAACGAACTGAACGTTGCCAGCAAAATACAGCAGTCCATTCTGCCCACCGAGTTCCCCCTGGAGAACGATTTTGCGGCTTTCGCCAGCATGGAGCCGGCCAAGGAAGTGGGAGGGGACTTTTACGATGTAATTTACCTGGGGCAGGAGCGGGTTGGCGTGGCCATTGCCGACGTTTCCGACAAGGGTGTTCCCGCGGCCCTGTTTATGATGTCGAGCCGCACGCTGCTGAAGGGTTCTGCCATCGGGAAATACGAACCTGGCGAGGTCCTGAAGGAGGTCAACGACCTGCTCTGCGAAGGCAACGAGGCAATGATGTTCGTAACCCTCCTCTACGCCGTCTACGACCGCACCACTGGGAAGCTGACCTATGCTAACGGCGGGCATTGCACTCCTTACGTCCGGCGTGCCGACGGAAGCATAATTGCCCTGCCATTGACCGGCGGGATGGCCCTGGGAATACTGGATGGACAGGACTATCACCAGGACACCTTCGATCTACTTCCCGGGGACACGGTGTTCCTCTATTCCGACGGTGTCTCCGAAGCTATGAACCGGGAAGGCGAGGAGTTTGGCCTGGAGCGGATGGCCCAGGTTCTGGCAGAGAACACCACGGAAGATCCCAGGGCAGTCAATGAAGCCATGTTCGAGGCGGTAAGGGCTTTTGCCGGTGACACGCCCCAGTCTGACGACATCACATGTCTTACCCTTTGCCGCAGGGAGAAGGCTTAATGAGCGCCAGAATAGACCTTAAGGTGGAAACCAGGCACGAGGAATTGCAGCGCATCTTCGAAACGGTGGAAAAGCTGGCCGAAGAGGAGGACTGGCCTCCCGCCCTCACCTTCAAGACGAACCTGGTGCTCGAAGAGTTTGGGCTCAATATCATGAATTACGGATTCGATGAGGGGATCCATACTTTCGACGTTAGCCTGACGTCCAGCCCCGATACCATCACCATTGAATTCGTGGACGACGGCCGCCCTTTCAATCCCCTGGAAGACGCCAGTGCGCCGGAGTTGGACAGCGCCATTCAGGACCGAGCCATCGGCGGCCTGGGAATCCACTTTGTGATGGAAATGACGGACGACTTCCAGTATCGGCGGGAAAACTCCAGAAACCACTCCACCATGGTAATTCGCAAGTCCGACTAGACCTCCCTCATCTGCCAGGCAGACAATGAACGGTAAGCCGGCTTTACTCGTCTTTCTCTTTTTCGGCCTAGCCCTGCTGCTGGGCCCCGTCCTTGCGGCATGCAGCAGCGATTCCCACGAAGTGGACGACAACCCCACCCCCACTGTCTCCGAATTGAGCGGCGGCGACAGCTCAAGCCAGCATTCAGGAGTAACTGACGACAAGATTCTATTCGGCCAGTCCGCCGCCTTCAGCGGGCCTGCCTGGGAACTGGGAACCAACATGCAGCTGGGCATCTTGTCCGCCTTTGAGGAAGTTAACGAGGCCGGAGGCATTAACGGCCGCATGCTGGAACTGGTGGCCCTGGATGACGGATATGAACCGGAAGCAGCCATTTCCAATACCTTTGAACTGATCGAGGAAAACCAGGTTTTCGCCTTGATCGGCGCGGTGGGCACCCCCACTTCCCGGTCTGCGGTACCGGTGGCCTACGAGGCCGATGTCCCTTATGTCGCTCCCTTCACCGGCGCCGCCTTCCTAAGAGAGAGCACATGGAGGAACGTGATTAACTTGCGGGCCTCGTACAACCAGGAAACCGAGGAAATGGTGGCTCGCCTGACCGAGGACCTGGGCATAGACCGCATCGCAGTCCTGTACCAGGACGATTCCTTCGGGCTGGCCGGTTTGAATGGGGCCACCCGTGCCCTGGAGCGTCGGGATATGGAGCCCGTATCGGTGGGGTTCTACCCCCGCAATACGCTGGCAGTGAAGTCGGCCCTGCTTAAACTGCGCGACGACAACCCGGAGGCGGTGATCATGGTGGGTGCCTACCAACCGGTAGCCACCTTCATTTCCTGGGCCAAGCGCATTGGCATGGAGGACGTGGTGTTCATTACCATTTCCTTTGTGGGCAGCAACGCTCTGGCCGAGTTTCTGGGCGCGGACGGCGAGAACGTCTTCGTTACCCAGGTGGTGCCCTTTCCCACCGATGATTCAATTCCCATCGTACAGTCCTACCTGGACGCGCTGGAGGCCTACGACGCGGAGACCAGCCCGGGCTGGGTTTCCCTGGAGGGATACCTGGCCGGCCGGCTGACCATTGAGGCGCTGCGGGCCTGCGGCCGGGACAATGTTACGCGAAAATGCTTCCACGATTCCATAGACAGTTTCGAAACCCTGGAGTTGGACGAGTTTGCGCTGCAATTCGGTTTTGCCGACAACCAGGGCTCTGATAAGGTGTTTCTGACGGTTATTGGGCCCGACGGCAATTACCGGGCAATCGAAAACATGCGAGAAGTCTATCCATGATAGATGAATCGAAGACGACGGCGGAACAGGAACAAGAGGAAGCTGCCGGGGCGGCGGCCAATACGCCGCAGGGGGCAAAGCGTCGCATTCGTCAGCCAATCACCATCGGCGATGTGGACTCCATACGGGAGTTTGTAGCGGGCCTAGTGCCGCGGCTGCTCCAGAGCCGCCGCAAAATTTCCACCCAGCTTTATGTCGCCTTTGCGGTCATCGTTGCCCTGACCTTGCTGGCCACCCTGGTCGGCTGGTTTTCCTTCGACCGGGTGGCCACGGCCCAGCGGCACGTCAACGACGAGAGCATACCGGAAATGGTGGCGGCCTTCGAGGTGGCCCAGTACAGCAGCAGCCTGGTAACCGCCGCGCCCCGAATCGTTACCGCCCAGACGGTCCCCGAACTGGACCAGATATACGCCAACATCATTACCGGTTCCAGCAACGCCCTGGAAAGTGAACTGTCGGCGCTGGAGGCCGCTTCCGCCGAATTGGTGGTGGACCACCCGCAGGTAACCTTTGAAAACATCCGGCAGGGCGCGCACCTGCTGACGGACAACATCAAGACAATACGCAACCAGCGCACCGAACTGATTGTCCAGGCGGAAAAGCGGGAAAGGCTCCGGCAGGACCTGTCGGAAGTCCGACGTCAGCTGGAAGTGGGTCTGGTGGAAGCGCTGGATGACCAGCTTTTCTACATACGCACCGGTTACCGGGAAAAGGACGTGCCCCCGGACCCACGGTCCATAAGCGCTTCCAGCGCTGAGCTTGACAAGTACCGCCTCCTGTCTGAACTGCAGGTGGACGCCAATATAGCCACGGAACTTCTGGGCAACGCCTTTACAGTGCTGGAACCGGCTTCGCTGGAACCCCTGAGAGAGCGGTTTGAAGCGGCCATGAACCGCATAGGTTTGAACCTGGAGTCGCTGGAGGGCACCGAAATTCACGAGGAGATTGCTCCCTCCTTTGAGCGCCTGGAAGTGTTGGGGGTCACCGAGGGCACCGGCTTCCACCTGCTGGGCGAGGAACTGAAGCTGGCCCAGCGGCAGGAGGAGCTGCTGGCAAGCAACCAGGATTCCGCGGTGAGCCTGGTAGGAGAAGTGGATGAACTGGTTGGTACCGCTCGGGACAGCGCGCAGACCGCCACCAAGGCATCCCTCCAGGCGATATTGACCGGCCGCACTATTCTGCTGGTAATCAGCCTGGCCAGCGTAATCGTAGCCTCGCTGGTGGCCTGGCTGCTGGTAGGCAGGGTGCTGCTGAGGCGCATAGGTGTGGTGTCGGACTGGATGCGGCGAATGGCGGCCGGAGACCTGGAAGCCCAGGTAGACGTGGGCGGCCACGACGAGGTGGCAGATATGGCGGCGGCCGTTGAGGTATTCCGCCTCCACGCCCTGGAAGTTCAGCGGTTGAACCTGGTGGAATTGCTGGCAACCGACCTTCAGGAAAAGAACGACGAGCTCCAGGCGGCATTCGAGGAACTGCGGCGGGCGCAAGACCAGATTGTTACCCAGCAGAAGCTGGCCAGCCTGGGCGAGCTGACCGCCGGCGTGGCCCACGAAATCAGGAACCCCCTTAACTTCGTCAAGAACTTCTCCGAGTCCTCCGCCGAGCTGCTGACAGAATTGCAGGAAGTGCTGGATGAGATCGGGGACGATCTGCCTGATGAGCAGAAGGGGCTGATCCAGGAGATTTCCGACGACCTGAATGACAATATGGAACGTATCCGGAATCACGGCGACCGGGCCAACCGCATTGTCCACGATATGCTGATGATGAGCCGGGGCGCTGGCGAGTTCCAGGTTACCGACATAAACCGCCTGGTTGACGAGCATTCCCGCCTGGCCTTCCACAGCGCACGGGCTACCGACTCCGACTTCCAGCTTGATTTGCAGTTCGACCTGGACCCCAACGTAGGGGAACTGGAAGTGATTCCCCAGGACCTGGGCCGGGTATTCCTGAACATGGTCAGCAACTCCTGCTATGCCACCAATGAAAAGCGAATGAACCAGATGGAAAAGGGAGAAGTCTATTTTCCGGAACTGCTCCTCACCACCCGCCGCCTTGATGAGAGTGTAGAGATCGGCATTCGGGACAATGGCAACGGGATGCCGGACGAAGTGATAGAGAAAATCTTCAATCCCTTCTTTACTACCAAGCCCACCGACCAGGGTACCGGTTTGGGGCTGGCCATCTCCAGCGACATAGTCCGCGAACATGGCGGGTTCATACGCGTAAACTCGGAGCCTGGGGAGTTCACACAGATGTTGATAGAGCTTCCGCTGGTTCGCCCGGTGGTGAGCGTGGATGGGGAGCATTCGGAGGACGAGAGTGGAGAAGAGGCTGACGAAATGGAACAGGAAGTAGCGGTGGAATCGTAGAACTTCCCACAACCCGGGGCTGCAGGGAGTTGAAAAGACCTGCCAGGGGCCGTTCATCCTTTAACAAGCTGAGGATGAGCGGCCCTGCTTTATCCTTGGGACTTTGCCGTCCTCAAGTTTGCTTTGCCTTCGTATTGACGGAGGCCCCTGGTATACATAACATATTAGGAAACCTCTGAACAACTCCCTTCTCCCTTGACGGGGAAAGGTCAGGATGGGGCGAAGGCGTTCACTTCATAGCTGAGACTTTCACTTTCACCGTGGAGTTTCCGGCTGCCGTCGCAGAGACTGCGGCTTTTTCAGGGGTTCCTTAGCGCAAGCTCTTGTTATTCCGATGCAGTCCGGGCCCCTAAATTGCAGGAGGTCTGCGGTGGCGCCATGAATCTGGAATCCTACCTGTACCTGGTATTCCCCAACGGGCTCGATTTCAACCATGCCCTGGACCTTCTCCTCAACGTGGGAGTGTATTTGGGCGGAATCAGCCTGTACGGAATTTTCATCTTCCACTTCTACCGCTTCCTGGCGTCGCGGGATATGTTCACTTTCGACCTCTCCCGCTATGACGAGTCCAGGTACAAGGCGCTTCGGGGATTCCTTCATGTAGTGATGTACATCTTCAAGTACATCGTGGTATTCCCCTTCTTTGCCTTCTTCTGGCTGGCGGTGCTGACCGTAATCCTGGCCTTCCTTTCAAAGGACCGGACCTTTCAGGAAGTGCTGCTGGTTGCCCTGGCGGTGGTCAGCGCCATACGGGTGTCGGCCTACTACCACGAGGACCTGTCCAGAGACCTGGCGAAGATCCTGCCCTTTGCCGTTC
>JAJEDS010000077.1 GCA_022821365.1 Dehalococcoidia bacterium
CTAGCCAGGAATGCACATCCCACTGTGGCCTTGGGTTAGCAAGGTCCCTTCACCATTAATGAGGGAAGGTCAAGATGGGGGTGATGACGGCATCACCGCTACTGCTCAATCCGCGCCGCCGGGTTGCCAATGCGCCGCTCGGTGCCTTGTATGAGGCGCTGGATGTTGTCCCGGTGTTGCCAGATTATCACCGACCCCCCCAGCAGGCCGTAGACCAGGTACAGGTTGGATATGCTGCCCAGCGGATTGAAGCCCAGCAGCATCAGCGCCACCAGGACCAGGCACGCAGCCGCCACGCCCAGCATGGAACCCAGGGACAGGTAGCGGGTGAAGACACAAACGGGCAGGAAGACGACCACTCCGCTGATGGCCGACAGGGGCGACATTACCGCCAGCCCGCCAAGCCCCGGCGCAATGCCCCGACCCCCACGGAATCTCAGGAACACCGGCCAGTTATGGCCCACCAGCCCCATCAGCCCGGCCGCGACTTCCGCCGTCGGGTCTCCGATAAGCGCCCGGGCTAGCAGCACCGCCGCAATTCCCTTCACCAGGTCCAGCGCCAGCACCAGTCCCGCCAGCTTGTAACCGGCGGTGCGCAGCGCGTTGGACACCCCCGTTCGCCCGCTGCCGTAGTCCCGTATGTCGATGCCCCGGTGCATCAGCAGTACTACGTAGCCCCAGGGCAGAGCCCCCATCACGTACGCCAGTGGCAGCACGGCGGCGTACCGGTAAAGGGTGGGCGCGTCCGACATGGTGAGCAGCGCCGCCACCGATGCCGCCACCAGCAGGGGCACCGCGATCAGCGAACTCAGCGCCGAAGGGGTCATATAGCCCTTCATCGTCGTCGGAACACCAGCTTCAGGTGGGTTCGGTCGAACCGGAACCGCTCGCGAATCCGGTTCTCCAGGTAACGCTGGTAGGTGAAATGCACCAGCCTGGGGTTGTTGCACGAGAACAGGAAGGTGGGCGGGTTCACTCCCACCTGGTTGACCCGGGTGATCCGCAGGAACTCGCCCCGCCGGATGCCCTTGCCCTTCACCGGCGGCGGGTGATGCTCCGACAGGGCTTCGGCCAGCAGGTACTGCAGGTCCCGCCCCGGAATCCACCGCATCCGCTCGTTCCACAACTCAATGGCCGTATTCATCAGGGTGGTGATTCCCTGCCGGTTCAGCGCCGACGTGAAGCAGATGGGCACGTAGGGCATGAAGTGGAACCGGTCCTGGATGCGGACGATGGCTTCTTCCCGCGCCCACCGGTTGTTCTCGGACACCAGGTCCCACTTGTTCACCACGACGATGATACCCTTGCACAGGTCCCACGCCAGGCCCGAGATGTGGGCGTCCTGGGCGGTGGCCAGTTCCGACGCGTCGGTAATCACCAGGGTTATATCGGCCCGGCTGACGGCGTTTACCGAGCGCAGGACGCTGTACTTTTCGATGCCAGGCTGCACCTGCCCCGGCCGCCGGATGCCGGCGGTGTCGATGAGCGTGACGGGACGGTCCAGGTAGGTCATCTGCGTATCCAGCGCGTCCCGGGTGGTGCCCGCCACGTCGCTGACAATGGACCGCTCCTCCCCCAGGATGGCGTTCAGCAGCATGGACTTGCCCACGTTGGTGCGGCCCACGATGGCCAGCCGCATCTCCGTGGCCGCCGACGGCGGGGGCGGGTTGACGGCTATGTCTTCGTCATCGTCGTCGAACTCCTCATCCCACTCGTCTTTTTCTTCCTGCGGGGGAAAGTAGGCTGGGGCCGGCAGGTGGAACACCACCCGGTCCATCAGGTCGTAGATGCCGTAATTGTGATAGGCGCTGATCATCACCGTCTCTTCCAGGCCCATCTGGTAGAACTCGGCCGCGTCCACCTCTCGACGGTCGTTGTCTATCTTGTTGACGGCCAGGATCACCGGTTTGCGGGCCCGCCGCAGCCGGTCGGCGATCTCCAGGTCGGTGGCGGTCATGCCGTCGGCGGCGTCGGTAACGAATACGATGACGTCCGCTCCGGCCATGGCCATGTCCGCCTGTTCCTGAACCATCTGCCGTATGTGGCCCTCCGGGGCCGACTCCAGCCCCCCGGTGTCCACCAGGATAAAGCGGTAGTCTTCCCACTCCACTTCCGACATCAGGCGGTCGCGGGTGGTCCCCGCCACGTCCGAAACGATGGCGTGGCGCCGGGAGAGTATCCGGTTAAACAGCGAAGACTTGCCCACATTGGGCCGCCCCACCACCGCCACAATAGGCAGCACATCTTTTTCCGTCCGAACCATTTTCATTTATCCACTAATAAACACGAATGTTCACTAATATTGTATTTATTCTTATGTAGAATTACAGGCAATGGCTAACAAACCAGACAAGCTAACGCACCAGCCTCTTCCACTCCAGTCTGGGGTGTTTTCCAAAGTTGATGAGCAGGCCCAGCCTGGTTCCTGTTGCCTTCAGGTAATTGAGGATTTGCGCTTCTTCGGTACCGCTCAGGCGATTTACCGCCTTTAGTTCCACAATTATACTGCCATAACAGAGAAGGTCGGCGAAATAGTGGCTTTACAGTGCTTGGCCTTTGTACTTAATTCCTATGGGATGTTGGGATACAAAGGGAATTCCACGAGCATTTAACTCGTTCTCCATCGCTTCTTGATAGACTGCTTCAAGAAATCCTGCACCCAATTCATTATGCACATCGAATGCGGCGCCCATTATGGCATAAACTTCGTCACCTGCGATTAATCCTGTCATTGAGTTGCCCTGCCCCACCAAAGCGCTTTGCCCAACAATTAAATTCATTAGTGATTATTTGTGGATATTCGTGGATAAACTACCCTGACAGCAAGAATTCAAGCACGGCCTTCTGGGCGTGTTTGCGGTTGTGGGCCTGGGCGTAGGCTACCGACTGCGGGTGCTCCAGCATCCCCGGCGGCACCTCCTCCCCGTAGTGGGCCGGCATATCGTGCATAAAGCTGGCGGTGGCCTTGGCCTGGCGCAGCAACTCCGGGTCCACCGTGTACCCCTGGAAGGCCTCCAGCCGGGCGTACCGTTCCGCCTCGTCGCCCATGCTGGTCCACACGTCGGTATAGACCACGTCCGCGTCCTTCACCGCATCCACCGGGTTTCTCAAGGACTCTATCCCCTCCTGTCGCCCGCCAATTTCCCTTGCCTTCTGCAGTGTTTCCCTTTCCAGCATATACCCCAGGGGTGAAGCTATAGAGAAATCCATTCCCACGGCGGGCAGGGCAAGGCACAGGCTGCGGGCCACATTATTGCCGTCGCCGATGAAAGCCAGCTTCCGCCCCGCCAGGTTTCCCTGGTGCTCCGCCACCGTCAGCAGGTCGGCCATTATCTGGCAGGGATGCTCCCAGTCTGACAGGGCATTAATCACCGGCACCGTTCCGAACTCCGCCAGTTCCTCCAGGCTCCGGTGGGAGTCGACCCGGGCCACGATGCAGTCCACGTAACCGGACAACACCCGGGCCACGTCCGAAACCGGTTCCCGCGTCCCCAGGCCCACCTCTTCGGGTCCCAGGTACAGGGAGTAACCCCCCATTTCCTGTATTCCCACCATGAAGCTTACCTTGGTGCGCAGCGACGGCTTTTCAAACAGCAGGGCCACGCTTTTGCCCGCCAGGGCATTGGCCGCGCCCCCCTGGTCGGGCCCCTTCATTTCCAGCGCGCGCCCGATAAGGCTACCGGTTTCCTGTGCGTTCAGGTCGGTTACTGACAATAGATGACGATTGCTTGGCATTATTCCCCCACTCCGGCGGCGCAATGATATATCAATTCTAGCTGGGGGTTCAAGAAGGACGGCCCGCCCCGGGTCGCCGCAGTTTGTAATTTACCACCATCCTGTCTATCCTGTGTATCCATGCTTCATTCGACGGCGGAAAGGAGGCAATCCTCAAATGGTGAGTGAGAAGATAACCCCGGGCCTCAAGGGCCAGCTACAGACCCTGGTATGCGAGCACAACGTGGCTGGCCACGTTGACAAGTTCAGCACCCCGTCCATGATCAGCCTGATGGAACGGGCGGCCATCGCGGCCGTCGACCCCTACCTGGAGGAAGGGCAGACGTCGGTAGGCTTTGAGGTCAACGTCCGCCACCTGGCCCCGTCCGATATCGGCGCCACCGTCATCGCCCACGCCGAACTGGTCGAAGTCAACCGCAACCGCCTCAACTTCAACGTGGAAGCCTACGACGGCGACCGCAAAATAGGCGAAGGCACCCACCGCCGGGCTATTATTGACCGGAACAGATAGGAGCTGTGTTAGACTGGGAGCTGGCTTGGGGGGAAGGAATGGAGGGAATATGGACGTTCTAAACTTGTACGACTACCCGCGCTTTGTCAACGCCATGGCTTACGAAGAAATGAAGGAAGGGTTGGAGCGGGAACATTGGGGCAAGTGGGTGGTTATCGACGATTCGAAACTCTTCGGGGTTTACCAGAGCTACGAAGAAGCGGAGGAGGCGGCTAGAGCGGTCGGTCTGGAATTTTTCAATTACTTCATCACACAGGTAGGAGTAAAGCCCGCCATTATCCTGTCCCATGGTGGATAAAGACCAGCCCAAGCAGTACGAATACCGAATTGGCCCTGTTTACGCTATTCTTCCTTACGGCTTTACTATTGAAGTCGAATTGGCTGGGAAGAGGTCAAATGCCTTGCTTGACACAGGCGTAGCTTATTCCGGCATTGATATCAGGATGGCAAGGGAACTGAATCTGGTTGAAGGCAGAAGTCGCCAGGTGATAGTGTAACAGGCGGAGGCAGTTATCCGACTTTCCTGGCCGATCTGGTCCTGCCTATGCTGGACTATACTCTTCCAGGTCCATTGATCGGCATTCCCCTCAGGAATAGTGGCATATTGTTCAATGCAATTGTTGGCAGGGACGTCATCTGCCGCTACGAATTCACCATCAACGCCAGCACCGGCTTGATTCGCTTCACTGAACTCTAATGCCCGTCCTCCATAAACCCTGGTAACCCCCCATCAACAAACAAAATCAGGGGCGGGAAGCTATCCCGCCCCTGAACTCTTGCCGTGACGGAACAGGGCCTACAGGTTGATCTGCGGGTCCATGTACTCGTCGTCCTTCTCGTACACCTGCACCCGGTTGCGGGCGGTGTCGCAGACCAGCAGACGACGGTTTTCCCGGTCAAAGGTCAGCGCGGCGGGCTTGGTGAACTTGCGCTGCTGTTCCACCATGTCGGGAACCCGTCGGCGGGCCTTCACCATGTCGGGGTTGGCGTCCAGGCCCATCTGACCCCACTTGGAGACCTCTACCGCGTCCCCTTCCAGGTAGGTGATGGGCAGGCCTTCGGGATCATAGATGACCACGCGGTCATTCATCCAGTCGGCCACGTACACGTCGCCTTCGCCATCCACGCAGACGTCGGTGGGATGGTTCAGAGCTTCCTTGCCGTTGACCAGGTGGGAGAAGGTGCGCAGGTGGGTGCCGCCGGGGGTGAACTTCTGTACCCGGTTGTTGCCCCAGTCGGCGATGTACAGGTCGCCGTTGCCGTCAATGTCTATGCCGTCGGGCATCTCGAACTGGCCTTCGGCTTCGCCCTTGGAACCGAAGCCGCTGATGTACTGGCCGTCCTTGGTGAACTTCTGCACCCGGCTGTTGAAAGAGTTGACGATCCACAGGTTGTCGTCGGCGTCGAAGGCCATGCCGGCGGGCCCGCTCAGTTCCCCTTCGCCTTCGCCCTTAACGCCAAAGCCCCCCTTGGGGTTGCCGTCGGCGTCAAAGACGGCCACGCGGCCCTGCCACTCGTCGGCCACGTAAACGTCGCCGGCGCTGTCCAGCGCCACGCCGGAAATCCAGGTGAAAGTGCTGGGTTCGTTGTCGCCGTAAGCCAGGCCCTGGCGGCCGAACTCGCCGATGTACTCCTGGTCAACAGTAAACTTGGTAACGCGGATGCCGCCCGGGTTCTGCTCGGTGGCCCGATTGGTAACGTACAGCACGCCGTCCTTGGCGGCGGCTATGCTGACGGGCTGGCTGAAACCCATGCCGGCGGCGCCGTTGCGGCCGATGTTGTGGCTATACACCCAGGCGCGCCCGGCTACTGCAGTAATCTCTGCCATTTTCGCCTCCTTTAAGCGTTTGTCTTCGTCAATAAGGGCCGGGGAACCGCCCCCGTTGGGAAAGTTCACCCGGCCCTTGAACTCAATCCAGGTTGGCTTCGATTTTGGAATCGGGCAACTCGATTGAGCGCCAGGTTTCGAGTTCGGGCGTTTGCTTACTTCAGGTAGCCCATCTTCTCGAAGTTGCCGTTGACGATGGGAGTGGCGTCCATGCCGAACCAGTCTTCCACGATGGTGGTGTAAGCGCCGCGGAAGTCATAGTTGGGGACCAGGTCGCCCTGCTCCAGGTTCTTGGCTTCCCGGGACGGGTACTCGCCGTACATTCCGCCCTTGACCGCGTCGCCGATGGCGAAGGCAACGCCGGCCGCGCCGTGGTCGGTGCCGGAGCCGTTGTCACGTACCCGACGGCCAAACTCGGAGAACAGGTACATGATCACGTTCTCACCGGTGTTGTGCTCCTTCAGGTCCTCGAAGAAAGCGGACACGCCCTCGGAAATGTCCTTCCACAGGGCCGGGTGAGCGGCATACTCGCCGGCGTGGGTGTCGAAGCTGGCATGCTGGGTGTAGAAGACCCGGGTCCCGAGGTCGGCCATGTAGACCTGGGCGATGTCGCGCAGGTGCTGGGCGATGGCGGAACTGGGGTATTCCACGTTGGAGCTGTAGCGCTCGGGAGCGACCTTGACGATGTCGGCGCCGATCATGGCTTCCGTGCCGGTGGAGCGCAGGTAGTCGGTGACGAAGCTGCCGCCCACGGTGGGGGAGTACATGCGGCTGAACAGGTCAAGGGCCTTGGCCCGCTGGTCCTGGTCGCTGATCCCGGTCAGCAGGCCATAGGTGCCCAGGTCGGAGATGGCGGCAACGGGAACGCCCGGTACTGCCAGGGCCCTGGGCAGGCCGTGACCGAAGTTGATGGCGGTCAGTACGTTTTCCTTGTTCGGGTCCAGCTCGCGGGCGACGCGGCCGGCCCAGCCTTCCGTCCCGACCTTGTCCGGCTCACAGGTGTGCCAGATGTCCATGGAGCGGAAGTGGGAGCGCGGGGAATCGGGATAGCCGATGCCGTGAATGACCGCGACCTTGCCCTGGTCATACATTTCCTTGATGGGACCCATGGCGGGCATGAAGCCCAGGTTGTCGTCCACCTTGATGATGTCTTCCATCTTGTAGCCGACGTTGGGCCGGTTCTCGAAATAGAGAGGGTCGCTGTAGGGAATAACGGTGTTCATGTAGTCGTTGCCGCCGGTGAGCTGCAATACGACGATGACCGGGTCTTTCTTGGTTGAAGTCATTGCTCTCTCCTTTTTTCAGGTTGTTGCTAAGTGGTCCACCAAGGGAACCCTTTAGGCAAACTGGTACTCGGTGGTGGCGCCCACCAGGGCCATCATCTCGGCGATGCGAGCGGCAGTGGCGGCTTCATCGCTCCAGTCCAGGTTTCCGCCCTCACGTGCGTGAGTGCTCAGCTGGTCACGGGTCTCGTCGCTGAGGGCCAGGAAGCCCATGCTGTCCAGGCAGCCTTGCAGCAGTTCGTCGGGCGTGGTTATGCCCTCGTCCTTCATCCGGCTGATGATGTTCTGCATGCCGGGAAGGTCGGTCTTGTTGACGCTGTCGGCCACGAAGTTGATGCGGGCCAGCAGGGAGCCGCTGTTAATCCATTCGGATCCGGTGTGCCAGCCTTCCACGCTGGGGGGATCCAGGATGTCCTGTCCCATGTAGCCGGGCTCGCGGCAGATCCTGGCCAGGCCGGGATCCGGGAACTGGTAGGAACCAACCATCTTCATGGTGCTGGCTACCACTTCCGCCGGGCTCTTGATCTTCTGGAAACGGGCATCCTTGAAGAAGTCGGACTTGAGCATGAAGCGCAGGACTTCGCGAATCTCGTAGTTGGATTCCTCGAAGACGTTGCACATCATGTCCAGGGCTTCCTCGTCCCGGGCCGGTTCAATGGTCCAGGCGGGAACCTGGGGTTCGTCGGCGACGAAGAAGTTGTAAAGGTGGCGGCAGATGAAGCGGGCGGTGGCCGGCTCCTTCACCACGATGTCGATGATGTCTTCGCCGTTGAAGTCGCCGGTCTGGCCCAGGAAGGTCTTTTCGCCGAAGTCGTGGTCGGCTTCCCGGTACTCAAACCGCCAGGGGTAGCGGCCGTAGGGCTGGCGGGGCAGCTTGGGGGTGATGGTCCAGCCGGTAAAGGCCCGCGAGGCCTCCCGAACGTCCACTTCGGTGTAGTTGCTGACGCCCATGGTGAAGAGCTCCAGCAGCTCACGGCCCCAGTTCTCGTTTACCGCGTCGCGGTGGTTCTCGTTGTTGTCCAGCCAGTAGATCATCGCCGGGTTCCTGGACAGCTCCAAGATCAGTTCCTGGTAGTTGCCCATGCCCAGTTCGCGGAACATCTGGATCTGGGTCAGCATCTGGTCGCAGTTGTCCAGCTTGGAGTTGCCGGTGGCGAACACATGGTGCCAGAAAAGGGCCATCTTATCTTCCAGGGGCTTGTCGGTGCTGACCATGTTATAGAGCCAGTTGGCCTGGCCCATCACCGGGTTGCCGCCGGGGAGCAGGCAGCCGGGATAGTAGCGAAGCAGCAATTCTGCCTTGCCGCCATGCCGGTCCGCGGGGGGATCTACCAGTTCGTCCACAACCGCGTCGTAGCCCTTGGCAACAAGCGCTTCCAACTCTTCCCAGGTGGCGCCGAAACCGGCACGCCGCATCAGGTGAGCCATTAACGCCAGGTCTTCTTTGTTTGACATCCGATGCCTCCTTTTAGAATATTTGTATCCTATTCACGGGTCGCATTTCTACCCAATGACTTATCGGGGATTTTAAGCAAACTTCAGAAGCGTGTCAACAGTTTTCGCGGGAATTAAGGGGAATGGGTGTATTTTAATAATCATTATAATGTGGAAGTGGGATGGGGGGTTGCAGATTGACCAGGTCGCCGTTGAATGGGCGCTGAGGAGAGTTTATCATTAGCGTAAGTAATCAGGGTATGTAATCCACCATTATTCCCTTCTTGGAACCACACTTATACGGCGAGGTGTCGCCATGACCACGCCAATCAAAGCCCCCGCGCAACCGGCGCCCACGGAAACTCCCGGCGCTGCCACGTCCCCCATGCGCCGCAAGTTCACCGTGGACGAATACTACCGCATGGCCGAAGTGGGCATCCTGCAACCGGACGAGCGAGTTGAGTTGATTGACGGAGAAATTACACTTATGGCCCCTATCGGAAATCCCCATGCTTCCGGCGTCCGACGGATCGAAAGGGTCTTTGCCCAAATTGCAGGGGAGGCTGTAACTGTTAGCGGCCAGAATCCGGTGCGCCTTGACGAACGCTCCGACCCCCAACCGGATGTAGCTATCCTGCGCTACCGGGAAGATGATTATGCTGGCAAACCACCCACCGCCGAGGATGTCCTGCTGCTTATCGAAGTCTCCGACACCACCCTGACCTATGACCGGGGGACGAAACTTAACCTTTACGCCGAAGCCAACGTCCCCGAAACCTTGATAATGAACCTGTCCGAAGACTGCATTGAGTCCTTCACCCAGCCCGGCCCCAACGGCTACGCCCACCACGCCACCTACCGGCGCGGGGATACCATCTCACCCACTACCCTGCCTGACGTGCAATTTGCGGTGGACGACCTGCTGCCGCCGGTCCCCGCAGAACCCGACAAGGCATAATTCCTGAATCTGCCAGACCTCAATGCGAGGTGTCGCTATGACCACGCCAATCAAAGCCCCCGCGCAAACGGCGCCCACGGAAACTCCCGGCGCTGCCACGTCCCCCATGCGCCGCAAGTTCACCGCGGACGAATACTACCGCATGGCCCAGGTGGGCATTCTCCACCCGGACGAGCGGGTGGAACTGATTGACGGAGAGATTTTAGCTATGGTGCCTGTTGGCCCCCTGCACGTTTGGACCGTTAACCTGTGGAACCGCACGTTTGCCCAGCTAGTAATCGAAGGACGGGTCATAGTCCAGATTCAAAGCCCCATCCTCCTGGGAGATAATTCCCAACCTGAGCCGGATATTGTCCTCTTGACCCCGCAATCGCAAAGTAACCCCGGCGCCTTGCCCGGCCCGGCTGACATCCTGCTCATAATCGAGGTTTCGGATACCACACTGTCTTACGACCGGGGTATCAAAGGAAATATGTACGCAGGCGCCAACGTCCCCGAAACCTGGATAATGAACCTGCCTGAAGACTGCATTGAGTCCTTCACCCAACCCGGCCCCAACGGCTACGCCCAGCACGCCACCTACCGGCGCGGGGCTACCATCTCCCCGTCAACCCTGCCCGATGTGCAATTTGCCGTGGACGACCTGCTGCCGCCGGCGCCCGCAGAACCCGAAAGCCAGGAAGCCCAAAGCGAAGGGGAACCCCAGACCTGAACCGGCGCTCCACGCATTCATTTACTAATCCTGTAAATCCTGCCCATCCATGTAAATCACCCCCCGTACCTCTCCCGCAAAATCGCCCCGTAATCCTCCCTCCTCCACCGGTAGGGCGACGCCACAATCTGCCCCGGTTCCGTGGCCGTGGCCAGCACCTCCAGGGCGTCTTCCAGCACCACCCGTTGCTGCTCCGGGCTGCCCGGCGCGCCGAAGGGTCGGCCAAAGGGGAAGCGCAGTATCAGGCCCCGGGGCACCGACATTGTTGCCGCCTTCTGCCGGTCCACCATCACCACCACCGTAGAGACGCCGGCCGCTTCTATGGCGCGGGCAATCAGTCCGCCGGACTGATGGCAGCGGGGTCAAGTGGTGCCGATAACCACCCCGTCCACGCCGTCGGCCTTCAACCGCTGGGCCACGTCGGGCGCGCTCACCTCCATCAGCCCCGCCACGTCGCGGATGTACCCCATAAAGCTGTAGGTGGGGCTGTGCGCCTCTCCCACAATGCCCTCGGCCTCCAGTTCCTTCAGTCGGTGGATGGCGAATACCGCGTCCACGTCCTCGGCCACCCCGTTGGTATCGTAGTGGGTATGGGCCACTCGAAAGTCCTCCAGGGGCGCGTCCAGGGGAATCTCCCGGTAGCTGTGGTCGCCGTCCACGTCGAAAGCCTCCTGGTGTGCCAGGTGAATGCCCCCAGTGGTCATCACGGCAATGCGCGCCTGGGCCAGGGACTTGGCA
>JAJEDS010000311.1 GCA_022821365.1 Dehalococcoidia bacterium
ACCGAGTTCGGCCGCCGGGTTCACGACAACGGTTCCGGCACGGACCACGGTTCGGGCGGGGCCGCCTACATCATCGGCGACTGCGTCAAGGGCGGCCTGTACGGCGAGTACCCGTCCCTGGAAGAGGACAAGCTGCTGGACGGCGACCTGCACTTCAACAACGACTTCCGGGGCCTGTACACCACGATCTTGGAAGACTGGTTCGGTCTGGACGCCAAGCCCATCGTCAACGGCAGCTTCGAGAAGATGGACTTCATCAAGAAGTAAGACCAGGGCACATGGAGAGCGCCGGTTAAGGCGCTCTCTTCAACTTGCCTGGCGGAGATGATAATGACTACGCAAGTTCAAGGTGTAACCTACCGTTACACCCACACCATTGGGCGGGGTGAAGAGGCAGGCCCCGGCTTCAAGAATCCCGTTTCCGTGGCCCGCGGGGCCGACAACGTCTTGTACGTGGTCAATCGGGCCTATGATTACCGGGCCGACTCCAAGCGCATTACCGTCTGCACGGTGGACGAGGACTACATCGGCGAGATCGGCAACGGCGGCCGCCTGGGTGGCGACCTGATGGACACCGGGGAAAACGCATCGGACGGGTCCCTGGTATGGCCCACGGACATTGCGCTGGACAGCGACGAGAACCTGTACGTCACCGACGAGTGGCTGAACCGGGTCGCCATTTTCTCCAAGGACGGCGACTGGGTGGGTTCCTGGGGAGTGGCAGGCGACGGCGACGGCCAGTTCAACCAGCCATCGGGCATCCACTTTGACGCCGACGGAAACGCGGTGGTGGTGGACACGGGCAACAACCGGGTCCAGAAGTACACCAAGGATGGGCAGTACATTTCCTCCTTTGGCAGCTACGGTTCCGGCGACTGGCAACTGAACATGCCCTGGGGCATCGACATTGACCAGGAAGGATGCATATACATCGCTGACTGGCGCAACGACCGGATCCAGAAGTTCGCTGCCAACGGAAACTTCCTGATGAGCATCGGTTCCACCGGCAGCGGCGAGGGCGAGTTCAAGCGGCCCACCAGCGTGGCCGTGGACAGGGACGGCATCATCTACGTGGCGGACTGGGACAATGACCGGGTTCAGGTGCTGGACAGCAATGGGCTGTTCATCTCCTTCATTACCGGCGACGCCACCCTGTCCAAGTGGGGCATCACCAAGCTGGACGCCAACCCGGACATGAAGCTCCAGCGGGAGATTGCCCAGGGCCTGGAGCGGGAGAAGTTCCTGCGCGGCCCCATTGGCGTGGAAATTGACGACGATGACCGGCTGTTCATCGTGGACTCGCAGCGCAACCGCATCCAGATCTACCGGAAGATTCCTCCCTACTTTGTGGGGATGTACGACGGGGCCCGCCTGTAAGGAACTCTGTCCCCGACACAAATCACTGGCAAACAAGCCCCCGCTTTTCTGTTGAAGCGGGGGCTTCTTACATTACTGTGAGTCATCCATACCAACTGCAAGTTATAGAAGCCGGCCGGCTGGGCGAGGCGGACAGGGCGGAGATTGTCCGGCTGTGCAACGAAGCCTACGGCGAGGACGTTTCTCACCTTTTCGACACCTACACTGCGGATACCCATGTGCTGGCCCGGTCCGGTCGTGCCCTGGCGGGGCACGGGATGATTGTAACCAGGTGGCTGCAGGCAGGAGATGGCCCGCTGCTGCGCACGGCGTACGTGGAACTGGTGGCAACGTCGCAAGGTTACAGGAATCGGGGAATTGGGGCCGGAATAATGGTGCGGCTGGCCGAGAAGGCTGCCGAGGACGGGTACGACCTGGCCGCCCTTTGCCCGGCGGATACCGGGCTATACGGCCACCTGGGCTGGGAATACTGGCAGGGGCCCCTGTTCATCCGCCCCGAAAAGGAGCCAACTACGGACACGGAGTTGCTGATTCCTACACCGGAAGAACGGGTGATGATATTGAGGCTTCCGGGAACGTTGCCGCTGGATTTGAACCAGCCGCTATCGGCGGAGTGGAGAGACGGCGGGGAGTTGTGGTAGGCCGGTCGAAACTGAGCGGTCGACGGGATTTGCCAAGCAAGGGGTTTACGGTATCGGGAGAATTTTGCTCAACTAAACCGATGCCAATGTGAAGCGTGCGTCGGCTAGACTGACAGGGTTTGTCGTTGTCAACGCAGCGGCGATTCGCGAATCGCCCCTGCGTGGGCGGGCTGCCCCGCTTATATCTGCCGTGTTCCAATTCAAAACCGACTAATGGTGCGACAAGGCCCCATCGTCAGGATTAAGGAAATTTGCGGGCAGCGGTTCAGGGGTTGGCGTCGGGCATGTGCCGGCCGATGTAACCAATAACGACTCGCTCCCGCTGTCGGTCCCAGTAAAAGGCGATGCGTATGGCATTAACGGGGTCTTCGCCCACACCTTTGCCGATGGTCTCGTTCAGGAAATAGGCACGGCCGTTGACCAGCATCCGGTAATGGCCCTCGCTCTGGAAGAAGGAGCCGTCGGCCTGATTACTGGAGTACTTCCAGCGACAGGCGCGGTAGAGGGACTCGCTTAACTGGGCGTGGTCGAATTCACCCTGGCGGGCGGAAAAGTAGGTAGCCGCCAGCCACTCCAGGGCATCGGAGACTGATTGGGGGTCTTCGAAGGGGTTGCCCGCCACCCAGGACTCGGCATTCAGCCGGAAGACAAGCCGGTTGGAATACCTTTCCCGGGCCCGCATCAATGCCCCCGCAAGGCCGCTTTCCTGCACGCCGCTGGCGGGGTCCAGTGTCAAGCCCTCCTCGGACACTCCGGAACCCTGGGGTGAGCTTCCGGCACCGCCGGCGCCAGACAACTGCTCCTTAAGCTGTTCCAGGTCTTCGCGCAAGGACTGCAGCCCTGCCAGTATGCTGACGTTAACATCGGCGGACTGGCCCTGTCCCGGTTCGGCGTCCGGCGCATTTTCCGAAGGTGTCAGCGCCTCCAGCCTGGAGTTTAATGACTCGAGCACCGGGGTCGGCGCGCCAGGGGCGGGGCTAAACGATTCCGGTACCGGCGTCAGCTCCTCAATCGCCACATCCAGAGATTCGGGCGCTGGCGTCAAGGGTTCGGGCACAGCCACCATAGATTCGGCAGCAGGAGTCAAGCCTTCAAGCTCAGGCTGACACGCTACCAGGTCAACAGGCAGCAGTTCCTCGCGCCCGTCGGCAGGTTCCATATCGCCTGCTTCCGCCGGGCCATCGGGGGCCTCGCCAACCGTTTCCTGGTCCCAGGCTGCTTCGCGATCTGGAGCGTCAGTGTCCAGGTCAAGCTCGGGCTCTACCGTTCTGGGGCTTCTCGAAGGATCAAAGACGGGCTCCAGTTCGGATACCGTTGAAATTATTTCCGCCTCCAGCTCCGCCCGTCGGCCGGCCCTGGAGGACTCTACGCTGCGACTTTGGGCCTGGTCCCGGATGGGGCGGTACTGGCTCAAGAGCGAATCCAGGTTATTAACCCGGGCCAGGGTTTCCAGGGCTTCCTCGGGCTGGATATTCCTGGCCGCGCCCCACTGACCTATATCCTTCTCGAGATAGACCAGTTCATCGGAAAACTCGAGCCAGATGTCTTCCACCTTGGTCTTCAACTGGTTAACAGCATCCCTGGCCCGCTGCTTTTCCTTTTCCAGCACTATATCGCCGATGGCCGCCGCAAACTCCAGGGCATGCTCCCACTGGGACGCGTCGGGACGCAGGGCCATAAGAAGCTCTTTCCAGTGTTCGAAATCAACTCTCTCGGAAGGGTCAACAACCTCGGAGTGGGGCGGCGGCAGCTTGCCGGAGACATACCACAGCATCAGCCCCACGTCATTACGGTCAAAGCCCGTGCGGTCGGCCAGGAACTGGTTGTAGTTGGTCTGCCAATCCCTGGCGTCCCAGAAACCCCGGAAGCTCAATTCCCTGCGGTCCGGGCCGTAGGTTGGCTCATCGTTCCACTGCAGGTGCTGGACCACACTCTCGTACAGGTCGCCCTGGATGCCAACCCAGGCGCGCAGCACGGCTTCGGTAAGCTCGTCGGAGGAGTGCATTTTGCGCAGAACGGGAGTCTCCAGGTGATGGGTCGGGGCGTCTTCAACGTCCTTGTGCTGGAACTGGGCGCCGGGAACTCTCACGCCGCTGTTGCGAATGGCGGCGCCCAAAGCACGTTTGATCTCGGCAGGAATCTGGTCCCGGGCATCCAGCACCAGCTTGATTACATGGCCAGCGTAGTCGTCGCCCAGCCAGTCCTGGGAAACAGCCAGGAAGGAGGAAAGGCTGGGCGGCGACGCCGAGGTTGTGGGTTGGGTCGCCATCGCTAGCATCCTCCTTCTAAAATCAGGCTGGCGTCCGTTTCAATGAAATCCGACAAGACTTTAACCCTGGAGAAAAAATCTAAAGATCTGATGTCCTTCACAGGCGGGATACGGGCAAGCGTGCGCTTGACCTGGAAACCGTCCCGGAATGCTGACAGGCTGGAGCCGTTGAGTGGCAGCAGGCAGGTCTGAACCGTTGAGCAAATTGCCCCGAAAGTATGAAATAATGGAAATAGTTTAGCATAAAAGGCTTTAATGGGTTATATGGGCCGATAATATCAGGGGCAAGATTCTTCATGACTTTTCACGGCGCCCGTCAATAGTGTTTGCCCAGCCGTATCTGCTATTTTGTGAAGTGCGGCGGCTGTTGCGGGCCCTCTGAAGCATCGATACCCCAAACCCTGTTGTGGAGTTCCGCCATGACAATAGAACGCCAGACGCCAGACTTCGTGGTTATAACCGTCGTACTGACCAACGGCCTTACAGTCGAACACCGGTACCCGGTGGGGCAGGTGAAAAGCCCACAGGAATACGAGCGAATTATGGCGACGGTATTTCTTCCGCCCTATGAAGCCATGATGGGGAGAAGCCGGGCAAGGGCCTTCACCCTGGCGTATCCGGTAGCGGTCTATAACACAGCCCACGTAATGACCCTGAGGATACGGGGAGAAGGTTCCACGCAGGCGGTGGAACTGGCAGACCACGTCCACGAAATGGGCTTCCTGGCCAGGGAGCGTGGCAGTGAGAGAAACCCTCCGACCTGAGGAGAAGTTACACTTTCCGGCCCCGGGCGACCCCTGTGGTAGAATTCGATTCTATCCGGCATCGCACCCCGCATTTTGTATGTCCCACCCCTGCCACCGGACATCGCATCCAAGAGTTATGACAGATTTCCCGCTTAAACTGAGCGTCCTTGACCAGAGCCCGGCAGCTGAGGGGGAATCGGCTGAGGTTGCCCTGGGTCACACCATAACGCTGGCGCAGAAGGCCGAGGAGTGGGGTTACCACCGGTTCTGGGTAACGGAGCACCACGGCTCGAACCGGAACATGGGTTCCTCGCCCGAAGTGCTGGTATCGCACCTTCTGGCCCGCACCGGCCACATTCGCATTGGGTCGGGCGGCGTTATGCTGCAGCATTATAGTCCCTATAAGGTGGCGGAGAACTTCAACGTGCTGGCATCGCTGGCGCCCGGGCGAGTCGACCTGGGCATTGGTCGCGGTCCCGGAGGAATGCCCCGCACCACCCAGGCCCTGCGACCCCAACCGCTGAACGGGACACCGGCAGTGCCGCTGCAGGAGAAGCTGGCGGCATTGCAAGACTTCCTGGGCGGCGGCGCTAACGGGGTGGTGGCTTCACCGCTGCCACCCCAACCGCCGGACCTGTTCCTGCTGGGCACTACCGCGGCCAGCGGAGAAATGGCGGCGGTTCACAGGCTGCCCTACGTTTTCGCCATGTTCCTGAACGGGGACGAGGAGGAAATGCGGCGGGCCATTGACACCTACCAGAGCCTATCCGCGGACAGCCCGAATTTCCGACCGCAGGCAATGCTGGCGCTACCAGTGATAACAGCCGATACGGATGAAAAAGCAGCAGCTTACGCCCAGGCCATTCACGTTGTTCGCATCAGGTTGGCCAGCGGGCGCGACTTTACCGTCTTTTCCGAGGAAGCGGCCCGGGAATTTGGCCGCCAGTCGGGGGAAGAGTTCACCTACGAGGTGCAACCGGCCAACGTGATTCATGGTTCACCGGCACGGGTAAAGGAACGGCTGATGGAAATGGGAAGGGAATATGGCGTGGGCGAGGTGTTCATTGTCACCGCCATAGACAATTTTCCTGACCGGCTGCACTCCTATAGACTGCTGGCCGAGGCCATGCCTGAGCACCGCGACAACGCCCAGAGAGCGGACCAGGATACTACGGAGGGGCAGAGATGACGAGTGAACGCAAGCTCCGGCTGGGCGCCTTCTTTTCGGGCACGGGCAGCAACATGGCGTCATGGCGGCACCCGCAGGCGGCGCCGGACGGGCCGATAAACTTGGGGTATTACCGGGAGTTAACCCGCAAAGCGGAGGAGGCGAAGCTGGACTTCGTATTTTTCGGCGACGGGTTGTATATCAGCGAGAAGTCGCACCCCATATTTTTGAACCGGTTCGAGCCCCTTACCCTGCTGGCCGCGCTGGCAATGGACACCACCCACATCGGTGTGGCGGCCACCCTGTCTACCACCTACAGCGAGCCCTTCACCGTGGCACGCCAGTTTATGTCCATAGACCACATCAGCGGCGGCCGGGCCGGCTGGAACATCGTCACGTCGCCGCTGGAGGGTTCGGCGCTTAACTACAGCAAGCCGGAGCATCCCGCCCACGACCTGCGGTACGAAATGGCCCATGAGTTCCTGGAGGTTACCAAGGGGTTGTGGGACTCATGGGAAGACGACGCCTTTGTCTTTGACAAGGAAGCCAACGTGTTCTTCGACCCTGAGAAAATGCACCGGCTTAACCACGCTGGCCGGTTCTACACGGTGCAGGGCCCATTGAACATTTCCCGTTCCAGGCAGGGTAGGCCGGTGCTTATCCAGGCAGGTTCTTCGGAGGCGGGGCGGAGCTTTGCCGCCCGGCACGCCGACGTCATTTTCACGGGGCAGCCCAGCCTGGAGGCGGCCAGGGACTTTTACAATGACGTCAAGGGCAGGGCGGCGGAGTTTGGCAGAAGTCCTGAGGAACTGCTGATCTTGCCGGGTTGCGCGCCGATAGTGGGAGAAACCGAGGACGAAGCCAACCGGAAGTATCAGGAGATAGCCGACCTGGTAGATATAGAGCAGGCGCTCAACTATCTGGGGCGCTATTTCGACGACCTGGACTTCACACAGTTTCCCCTTGACGAGCCCTTTCCCGACCTGGGGGATTACGGCAGGAACGGCTGGGAAAGCACCACGGACCGTATCAAGAAGACCGCCCGGGACGAAAACCTGACCCTGCGGCAGGTGGCGCAGCGAGCCACAACATCCCGGCACAAATTCATTGGAACTGCAGCCCAAGTTGCCGATACCATGCAGGAATGGTTTGAAGGCGGCGGGGCCGACGGGTTCATGGTGAACAACTCGGTGCTGCCGGTGGGGTTCACCGACTTTCTGGAGATGGTAGTGCCCATCCTGAAGGAGCGGGGCATTTTTCGCACGGAGTACGAGGCCGATACGCTGCACGGGAACCTGGGGCTGGCCAAACCGGAGAACCGGTATTCGGGGGCTGTCGAGCGGGTCTAGGCCTGCCGGGGCTGGGCGACGACCTCATTTTCTTCCACCCAGTCGGGACCGTTCACCCGGTCATAAAGGTCGGTAACTTTCTCAGACGGCGACGCCGTAAGCAGGGCAACGGCAACGCCACAGACCGCCGCAGCCAGGAAGCCCGGCACGCCGGGGTTGATCTGCCAAACACCCAGCGCCTCCATCTGGTCAACGGTGGCCTCGAAGCCCAACAGGTCGGCCACGGTGGAGTACTTTTCGTAACCCAGGCCGGCCAGCCACCACCAGGTGGAGACAACGGAACCGGTCACCACTGAGGCCAACGCTCCCCAGCGGTTGAAGCGGCGCCAGTAGAGCCCCAGAATCAGGACCGGACCGAAGGCCGCCCCCATGCCACCCCAGGCCAGGGAGACCAGGGCGAAAACCGACTCGGGGGAAACGATGGAGATGACGGCCGCAACGATGCCCACCAGCAGCAGCATGCCCCGGCCCATCCAGACCCGGGACCCGGTGCGCATAGAGTAGGCGATCCGCTTGAGGACAGGGAGGTCGTCGGTGGCGATGGCCGATGCCAGCAGCAACTGGGAATCGGCGGTGCTCATCACGGCAGCGATGACTGCGGTAAGAAGGAGGCCGGCAACTACAGGGTGGAAGAAGGTCTCGGCCACCACCAGGTAGAGCTTTTCGGCGTCGGGCAGCATTATGCCGCGGTCCAGCAGAGCCGGGGCCGCTACCAGACCCATGAGCAGGGCAAAGAGAAATATCAGCACCACCCACACTGAGCCCACGTTGCGGCTGCGCTTGATATCACTTTCCCGCTGGACGGCCATGAAGCGGGAAATGATGCGATGCGCCCCGAAGGCGCCCAGGCCCCAACCGACGGAGGAGATAAAGAACAAGAACCCCAACCGGGTGTTGTCCTGGTCGGTGAAGGGATTCCAGAATCCGGGGGCAGTGGTCTCCAGGCCCTGGAACGGGTTGTTCACGGTGAGGATCAATGTCACCGGAATGATGGTGAAACCGGCCAGCATAATCAGGGACTGGAAAACGTCGGTGCGGGAAACGGCCAGAAAGCCGCCGATGAAGGTGTAGGACACGATAGCTATCAGGGAGATTATCACGCCGATATTGTGGCCATGACCCATGTGGTCTAATCCGAAGACCACTTCCAGGAGCTTGGCCCCGGCAATGAGACCGGAACAAACATAGAGGGTGATGAAGTAGATTCCAATCACGCCCGACAGGGCCCGCAACAATCCGCTGGTATCTCCAAATCGATTTTCAAGGAACTCGGGAAGGGTCAACGAGTTTTCCGCGGCCAAGCTGTAGCGGCGGATTCGCCGGGCCAGGATAGTCCAGGCAAACCAGTGTCCCAGGATTATGCTGGCGACAGTCCACAGGTGCATCATGCCGGCGGCAAAAGCCAGGGCAGGCAGAACCAGCATGGTCCAGCCGCTGGTGGCGGAAGAGGCGGCGCTAAGGGCGGAGGTGAAGAACCCCATCTTGCGGCCGCCCAGCACGTAGTCCGACATATCGTCCATGTGGCGGGACCGGACGACGGCAATGCCAATGAGAACGGCAAAGTAGGCAATGAAGACACAGAGAATCCAGACGGCGTTGGCGGGCATGGGAGGTCATACCTCGGGTGAAGATGGCCTGAAAGGGAAACCGGGCAGGACTGTGGAGACAGGCCGGGCTATCAGATGCAACAGATAGTATAGCAATGCCGTCGGCGCATTTTGCAGGTATGAAGGTTTTCTCACGGGATTGTGTATCGGTTGCCCGGGGCTTGAAAGAGCTCCTTCGAATACAGCAGTGGCGGGTTTGAGACCCGTCCCTGCCGGTTGCAAACCACCGGACCGGTAATCCTGCCTGTTTCTGTGACAGGGTTCCAATTCTGTTGGGTTTGCCATGGAACCAGGGCAGACACACAGGTCTGCCTCTACCATTCCCGCTTTCGGCCGAACCAAGCCGAAACGCCATCTGTTTCTGTCGCATTGTTCAGTTATAGGGCTGCGAATGGTATCATTTGGATTCCTACCTCCGTGGCGGTACGGGGAAGCTTATTTTCCACCTGGCAGGTGCAGCAATGCGATTGGAAGGCAAGGTTGCGTTTATCAGCGGCGGCGCCCGAGGCATGGGCGCCGCGGAAGTGCGCCTGTTCAGCGCCGAGGGAGCCAGCGTAGCCTTTGGCGACGTGCTGGAAGCGGACGGCCGGGCACTGGAGGCGGAGTTAAACGAAAACGGCGTTCAGACCATGTTCCTGCACCTGGACGTAACCAGCGCCGACCAGTGGCAGGCGGCGATTGACGCCACTGTGGGCCGCTTCGGAAAGCTGGATATACTGGTGAACAACGCCGGGGTAAGGGGCGCCGGCCTGGTGGAGGATATATCGGAAGGGGAGTGGGACCGGGTGCTGGATATCAACGCCAAGGGCACCTTCCTGGGCACCCGTACGGCCCTGCCCGCCATGAGGCAGAACGGCGGCGGTTCCATCATTAACATTTCGTCCCAGCTGGGCATAGTTGGCGTGGACAACAGCGGGCCCCAGTACCAGGCTTCAAAGGGAGCGGTTCGCATCTTCACCAAGGCCACTGCCATCCAGTACGCCAAGGAGGGCATCCGGGCCAACTCCGTCCATCCAGGTCCCATCGCGACACCCATGACCGAGGGAGGGCGCGCCGACCCCGACCGTTACCGTACTACCGTCTCCCGCATTCCCCTGGGCCGATACGGGGAACCGGAAGACGTGGCCTTTGGCGTCCTCTTCCTGGCTTCTGACGAGTCTTCCTTTATGACCGGCAGCGAGCTAGTGATAGATGGGGGCTGGACGGCCCAATAATCAACTGTTATCCCAGTGAATCAACCCAGTCAATTGAGTGGAATTCTCCAGGCCCACTTCCGTATGACACTACAAGGAGAGGTATGATCAGGGCGATGAGTCGCCTGAAGATAAGCAGGAAGTCCCAATTTCTCGACAAATTGAAGGACCCCCAATGTGAACCGGAGGTGTTCTTGTATGGCAAGACTGGAAATCGGACTGTACGACGTTCTTGACCAGCCCCATATGGAGTCCCACCCCACGGCGGCCGACGTTTACGAGGAACACA
>JAJEDS010000321.1 GCA_022821365.1 Dehalococcoidia bacterium
GATGAAGCAACGGCCTTATGCTGGATAGCGCTACGGATATCGAAATACCTGCCAACGTACAATTTCGTTACGGGTTGGGCAATATCCAGTTTATCCCGTCCCTGCCGGGCAAATGTTTCGTAGGTGTTAACTGGGGAAGAATCTGAAGTCCTTGCCAAGAGAAACACTTCAGTCCTTTAGCACTCCAGATCCTTCACTTAGTTCATAATGACGGCCCTGGTGGTCCGGTGAGACAGTTCGTTAAGATGCTCTTGCCCCGATGCGACCCGTTCTTGACCTGTGTCTCAGGTTTGGATACATTGGATTGAGGAACAATTTCCCCGGGTGGCCGCAGGGTTGCGGCGGCCCGGGACTTGGCCAAAAACACGACTGTCAGAGGTACGAGAATGACCATGTTTAACCCATCCGCCGGCGGAGGTTACGGGTATAACCTGGCCGAAGCGGACCGAATATTCACTTCAGCCATGACCGGCCTTTACGGCTGGACAGCGCTGGGCCTGGGCCTGGCGGGCGTTGTGGCCTGGTTTTTCGCCTGGACGGGCTTGTTTCTCCTGTTCACCGGCTTCCTGGGAATGATCCTGGGGCTGGTCCTGGCTATCGGGTGCCTGTTCGGGATGCAGTTCGCCGCCCGGCGGGGCGCGCCCCTGGCCGCGGTGGGGGCCCTCTACCTGGGCTTCACCGCCATCATGGGGGCGACGCTGTCCTACGTGTTCGTCGTCTTTTCCGGCCCCAGCATAGCGCAGGCCTTTGCCGGAGCCTGCGGCCTGTTCGCCCTGATGAGCGTTTTCGGGTTCACCACCAAGAGGGACCTGTCCAAGATCGGCATGCTGGCCATCATCGCCCTGATAGGCATGATTGTCGTGGGCCTGGTCAATGCCTTCCTGTTCCAGTCCAGCGGGCTGCAACTGCTGCTGAGTGTCATCACGCTGCCCATATTCATGGGGCTGACGGCGTGGGAGACCCAGGCCGTCAAGAATGAGGCCCAGGAAGCCGCCGCCACGGGCAACGCCGACGCCGCCAGCCGCATCGCCCTTATCGGGTCGGCGGGCATGTTCCTGAACATCGTCAACATGTTCCTGGCCCTGCTGCACATCCTCAACTTCTTTGGCGGGGATGATTAGGAGTAGCCAGTTTCAGTGGGGTCTGCATGATTAACGCAGTGGGTTCACACTTGAGGGTGGCACGAAATGCGGCCACCCTTTTCACTGGGCGCCGCTCCATGCCGGTATTGGCGGCGGTCTTGCTGTCTGTAGCCCTGGCAGCGGCCTGCACGGGCGACTCCGGTGATGCCGCCTACCGCATCGGCGTCATGGAGTCCCTTACCGGCGCCGGGGAGTCCTACGGCACGGTAGCCAACCAGGCCAAGCAGATGGCCGCCGCCGAGATTAACGCCGCGGGAGGCATAGACGGCCGCCTCCTGGAGTTGGTGGTGGAGGACTCCCAGTGCAGCGCGCAGGGAGCGGTGGCAGCCTACCGCAAGCTGACCAGCGTGGACGGTATCCGCATCATCCTGGGCACCTCGTGCAGCGGCGCCATGCTGGGGGCCGCGCCCCTGGCCGAATCCGACGGCGTCATCCTCTTCTCCGGCCTGGCCAGCAACCCGGACATTGCCAGGGCCGGCGATTACATCTTCCGCACCCAGATCAGCGACATTGAAGTCGGCATCGGGACGGGCAACCTGCTGTGGGAAGACGGCATACGGAGCCTGGCGACCATCACCGAGTCCACCGACTACGCAGAGGGGGTGCGGAGAACCACGGTGGAGCAGTTCGAGAAGCGGGGCGGACAGGTGGTGGCTGCGGAAAGGTTCGCCTCGGACATTACCGACTTCCGCTCCCAGCTGAGCAAGCTGATTGCAGCAGGACCGGAGGCGCTGCACCTTTCGCCCCAATCGGAGTTCGCCGCCGGAACAATCCCCAAGCAGGCCAGGGAACTGGGGTACCACGGGCCCGTGTACGCCGAGACTGTGTCGGTGGGCACCACGGCGCTGGAAATAGCGGGGGAAGCCGCCGACGGTATGAAGGCCATAGTTTCGGACCTGGCGCCGGACAATGCCAAGGGCCAGCAGGTATTGTCCAACTTCAGGGAGAGGTACGACTACGTTACCCTGCCCTGGCACCTGGGCTCCGCCTACGACAATGTCTATATCGCCGCCCAGTGCCTGGAACAGACGGGCGACGACCAGGATGCCGACGGTTTCCGGGACTGCCTGTACGGCATTACCTGGAGCGGGGCTATTGGAGACAACTACAGCTTCGATGCCGACGGCGAGGTGGTGGGCCTGTCCCGCGTGGTGGTGCGGATACTGCCAGCGGCGGAACGAAGCGAAGAGCGCAAGTACGAGGTTTTGGGGCCGGCGCCGAGCGCGCCGTGACCGACTGCCTGTCTCGTTGCTGGTGATTGGAGGTTACCCCTCGAGGAAAAGGGCAGCGAGTTGGCGAGAGCGCGCCCTAAAGGAAGCTTCCCCGACGCCGGCCGCGGGAGTAGGCCGTGCGCATCAGGTAGGTTACAGCCCCGGCCAATACCAGGATGCCCACGATGATCAGAATGGGCACCCAGGCGCTTACGGTGGAAGGCTGGTACAGGTAGGTCACGTGTATCTGGGCGGTGGGCTGGCGGACCTGGCCGATACCACCGTCAGAGGTACCCGGTCGGTCGAGAATTTCCCGCGCCGACACCCGTCCCTGGGTTTCAATGAACTGGGCCGCCCGGTTCAGGTCGTCTGGGAACACCCTGAAGGCAATTTCCGCCCTTTCTCCCTGCCCTTCCGACGCCAGGTAGACTTCGTCGATCTCACCAAGGCGGGCGTCTACGAATTGACGCAGTCCGGCCAGGCTGGAGGGCACCCCGTTAACGTCCAGCACAAAGGTGGCCGCCGGGCCCTGCTCCACCACCGCGCCCCGGGGAAACAGGATCACGTGGATCGTGGCCAGGTCTACCTGCCGCTCCAGCAATTCCAGCTGCCACTGGGTCCGCTCGACGTCCGTCCTTACCCGGGACAGTTCTCGTTCCACGCTCAACAGTTCGACGACGGAACCGCTCCGCTCCAGCAGAGATGACAGGCTCTGTTCCTCCTGGCGCAGGGCGGACAGTCGGGCGGTAAGGTCAACGTGGCGGTCGGTAACGTCCTCGCTGCCCAGGCTGCGGTACTGGACTACGCCCAGGCCCTGGATGCGCTCCAAAGCCCGGTCCAACCGGTCCTGGGGCACCTTGATGGTCACATCCGACCTAGACTGTTCCGCCACACCGATGGTGGTGAGACGCTCGACGTAACCGCCCAGGCTGGCCGCGATGGACTGCACCTGCAGGGTAGCCCCTTCCACGGAAGCCACCTCCAGGCCTACCTGCGCCAGGGACATGGGGTCGCCCCCGACGGCGGCCTGGACACCGCTGTTTAGTCCTGCGGAAAGGCCAGGTTCAAAGCTCGTGGCTGCGGGGAATGGAACCGAAGGGGAAGGGCCGGCGTAATACCCGGCGTAGCCACCCGGGGATTCACCACCGGCAGCCACCCGGGGACGGTCGTCCTGCGCCAGCTCCCGCAACTCCAGACTGCGGCCGCTGTCGTCGTCCGCGGAACCGCAGGCGGGAAACACCAGCAGCAGGCAGGCCAGGAGTGGCAGGAACAACAGTCTGTTCATCGGCGGCGCTCTTTGGGTTAAAATGATAATCAGGAGCCGATTTTACTATAAACAGGGAAGGGCAAAATATGTAAATTTGTTCCGAGATTGAGCAATCTTGACGCGGATGTCCGGCAATGTCACTTTCACCGTCGGTCCAACAGATAAAGAACATTGACAAATGTAAGGTGCCTTGCCTGAAATCAGATTCACCGGAAGAGTCCCCTTCGTGGAGGAATATCCCATGCAGAAATTACCGGCCGCCCTGGGCTACGGAGCGCTGAGCGGGGCCCTGTTGACGGCTCCCCTTATCGGTTTGATGTTCCTGGCGGACAAGCTGCTGGACCTGCCCTTTGTCCCATTCGCCCTTTTCGACTGGATTGCCACCGTTACCCCGGGGCCGCTGATAACCTTCGGCATCGACATGATGATCGAGTCTTTGCTGCTGTTCAACCTGAGCGTGGCCGATGCGGCCAAGACCAGCGAGCAGGTGGCGGCGGTGCTGATGGTCTTCTTCATGGGCGTGGCCGCCGGGGCCATATTCTTTGCCGCGCTGCGTTCTCGGGCTCCATCACCAGGCGGAATCGACGGCGGCTGGCTTGGCCGCTTCTTTGCTCAACCAGTCCCCGGGTTGGCGGCGGGGCTGATTCTCGGGCTGCCGCTGACCGCCGTCAGCCTGCCCATGGGCCAGTCCACCATGAACCCGGTGGTGACTTTCGTCGTCCTGATGGTCCTGTTCCTGGTGTGGGGCCTGGCTTTGGGATACTTCCGCCGGCAGTTGGCGCCGTTGCCGACTGCGGCAATGGGTGAGGGAGACGAGGAGGTGCGGTCGGTCAGCGTCATAGACCGGCGGCAGTTCCTCATCCGGCTCGGGGCCACCACCGCCACCATCACCGTGGCCAGCGCGGGCCTGGGCGCCGCCCTGGGCCAGGGAGAGCGTACGCGCATCGCCGAATCGGTGGCCGACTCCATGCCTCCCGCCGAAATGCCGCCCCGCCGTCCTCTGCCCAACGACGGCGACCCCCTTGCCCCGGCCCCGGGCACCCGGCCGGAATACACGCCGGTGGAGGACCATTACCAGGTTTTCCTGCGCACCGAGCCCACCTTCATCGACATTTCCAACTGGGTGCTGCCCATTCACGGGCTGGTGGCTAACCAGAAGGAACTGACCATAGAACAGATTCGCAACGACTACCCCACCCGGGAGCAGTACGTGACCCTTTCCTGCATTTCCGGGCGCATCGGCACCACCCTGATCAGCACCACCCACTGGACGGGGGCGGCGATGCAGGCGGTGCTGGCCGACGTGCAGCCCCTGCCCGAGGCGAAGTACCTGGTCATCAAGTCCGCCGACGGCTTTTACGAAACGGTGGCCCTGGACCTGATTGCCTCGGACGACCGGATCATGCTGTGTTACGCCTGGGACAGCGAGCCTTTGCCCTTCGACCACGGCTTTCCCCTGCGCATCTGGCTGCCCGACCGCTACGGGATGAAGCAGCCCAAGTGGATCGTGGATATTGAAGTTACCGACGAGTACCGGGAAGGCTACTGGGTGGAGCGCGGCTGGGACGAGGTGGCGCGGGTGAAGACCACGTCGGTCATAGACACGGTGGCAGTGCGCGACGTGGTGGAGGCAGGGGGGCAGCGGCTGGTGCCGGTGGGCGGCATCGCCTTCTCCGGCGCGCGGGGCATTTCCGCGGTGCAGGTGCGGGTGGACGGCGGCCCCTGGCAGGACGCGGAGCTGCGGTCGCCCCTGTCGGAGACTACGTGGGTCATCTGGCGGTACGACTGGCCCTTTGCCGCCGGCGACCATACCTTCGAGGTAAGGTGCGCGGAACTGGACGGAACCCCACAGATTGAGGAGGAGCAGGGCAACCGTCCCAGTGGGGCCACCGGGGTACACAGCCGGAAGGCCACGTTGTAGGAAGGTACAGAAGGTTAGCCTCTTACAAGGTAAACCACGCGGACATTGACAGGCTCCCGGCTTTCCGGGAGCCTCGATTTTATTCCCTTTTTTTCTTTGATGTTGGCGCCGCCCCCTTTTTCTTAATTGACGTGCCCAAAGTTCCGGTTTTCCGCCGTCATTTTCCCTAGCGATTTGCTGACCGATTCGGGTAGCGTTTTCCTGTAGTTTTGCTACCAGATTGTTGCGGCCGCGGGCGTCGATGTGACCGGCGGGCCTGGGAGGAAGGGTATGACGCAATCGTTCAAGACTGTCCTGTTCCTGACGTTGGGACTGCTGCTGATGGGCTTGGCAGCCTGCTCATCGGAGGAGGCTCCGGTCGAATCGGTGGAGACGGTAGAAGAACCTGTCAGCAAGACGGCACGCGCCCAGTCGCCCACGCCGCAGCCCGCATCCATCCAGGAACCGGCCCCCGCCGCTCTGGACGAGGGCACGCCGAGACGCGGGGGGCACCTGGTGCTGGCATCGATGGCCGACTACCCCCACCGGGACGTACACCAGTCCGCCCAGGAAACCCTGGCAACCCTGGGGCCGGGGCTGGCCTACAGCCGCCTGCTGCGCCTGGAGGCCGGCCGCGAGGTGGAACAGCCTAACCTGACGCTGCAGTGCGACCTGTGCGAGAGCTGGGAAATGGCGCCGGATATGTCCTACATCTTCCGCCTGCGCCCCGACGTTCACTGGCAGAACCTGTCGCCGGTGGACGGGCGGCAACTGGTGGCCGATGACCTGGTGTTCAGCTATGACCGGATGCGCACCCCGGGCTGGCCGGGGGCGACCCGATTCGCCGACCGGGGCGTTGGCGAAATAGTGGCGCTGGACGACCTTACCCTGCAGGTGAGCCTGGAGTTCCGGGACTCCGACGCCCTGCTGGCCCTGGCCGACGGCCACAGCAAGATTGTGGCCCCGGAGGTGCTGGAGCAGTTCGGGGAGTTGCAGCGGGCGCCGGTCATAGGGACGGGGCCCTGGGTCTTCGAGCAGAAAATACCCAACGGCGCCACCGAATACTCCCGCAATCCCGCCTACTTCGAGCCGGAACTGCCCTATCTCGACCTTATCACAGTGAAACCGGTCAAGACGCCGGGGGAGGCCAACTTGGTGAACCCCAAGCGGCTGGCGCTGCTGGAGGCGGGACAGATTGACGTGGTGGTGGCGTCGCCCACCGACTGGTCCCAGCTGAAGCGGAGCAGCGTGGAGTTCAATTCCCGTATTTCCCAGCAGCCGGAAATCGGAATGGTGCTGTCCCTGAACACCCGGCAGGAACCGCTGGACAACCTGGCCGTCCGGCAGGCTATCTTCCGGGCCGTGGACCCCTGGGAATACGTTGACGTGGACTGGTGGGGGCAGGGCGGCGTGGGCCTGGGCATGCCCGTGCGCAGCCCCCAGTGGCAACTGGACCAGAGCGAAATGCTGGCCAGCTACCTGGGTTCCCACAGCGTGGCCCGCGACATCCTGGAAGACAACGAGATCATTTACCCGCCCACCCTGGAAATAGCCGTGGCCGACCTGGGGCCGGACTACCGGCGGGTGGGGTACCAGATTGAGATGGATCTGGAGGCGGTGGGTTTTGAGGCCAATGTAACGGCCATGGATCCGGCAGCGCTGCAGGAAACCATGTTCGGCAATGACCGGGACTACCAGATTGCGCTGGCTCCGGCGCCACCCCATCCCACCACCAACGGCTACCTCTATTCCCTGCTGCATAGCGGAGGCCCGGGCAATATCGCCAACCACGACGACAAGGTGCTGGACGCCATGATCGAGGTGCAGGCGGCGGAACTGGACCCGGTCCGGCGGCAGGAATGGCTGCTGGACGTTCAGCGTCACGCCATGGAGCAGGCGTACATGTTCAGCCCCATAACCGGCTCATACCGCTGGGTGTTCGACTGGGACCTGGAGAATTTCTATCCGAACACTGCCCTGTCCGAGTACCACTACTGGGCGGAGGCGTGGTTGAGGCAGTAGTTCCCCGGGCAAGAGCGTCGGGAATAAAGGCGGGGGCGGGTTTGTAACCCGCCCCCGAAATTTGTCTGCCTCCTGTGCTATTCAGGACCACCCTCCGTTTTCTCTTCAATAGAATCATCCGGCTTGCTCGCATTCCACTGCCTTTGATACCGGGACAGTCTACGCCGATTGACAAAGCCGTCGGTGTAAGTCTCTCCGATCTTGACCTTCCGTCCAGTTAGCGCTGTTATGCGGGCAGCGGCATCAGGACCATCGACCGTAAATGGCTGAGGACCTTCCTGTCTGAATTGTTGAAGCTGGTCAACGAAAATCTCGACATCTTCGATTTGTACCTTGACTGCTTCGGCAGGCTGGTCGTTTCGGTGAAAGTTGCCATGCGCTTCATCCCGGTAGCCAGCATTGAATCTGGTCCTTATGGAAGGATTCCCAAACTCCCGCGCCAAGTGCAGGGCAATTTGCTCTTTGTGCTCATTTGTGCCAGTTACCCAGCCCCGCTCCTTGCCGATGGCCGCCAGGGCATGGCCCGCAGCGCCCCACACCTTTTCCGAGGCCTGTAATCGTTCGCCCTTTTCCAACTCTTCCCTGGCGTGTTTAATAAAGCGCCTTGAAATCTGCATGTGCTCATCGGGCGACTGGTTCCGGCTGGCCGGGGGTAGTGGAATATTGGCAGCCATTGTTAGCCTCTCTGATGGAATACGACAATTGAGCACTAGCAGCCTGTCCGGGGAATATCCTCAGGCGGCTATTGGGGGACGCCACAGGTGGTTGGATGCGGGTGAAGCCATGAATGGCTGGGTCCTTGTCAGCAAGGAAGCGTTCCCGCTGGACCCGGAGGGGCCGGCGCCCC
>JAJEDS010000192.1 GCA_022821365.1 Dehalococcoidia bacterium
GGGGCGCCGGCCCCTCCGGGTCCAGCGGGAACGCTTCCTTGCTGACAAGGACCCAGCCATTCATGGCTTCACCCGCATCCAACCACCTGTGGCGTCCCCCAATAGCCGCCTGAGGATATTCCCCGGACAGGCTGCTAGGATGATTGACTGGGAGACCGGCTAATGCACAGGGCGAAGGAGGGAGCCTAGTGGGCAAATGATCAGAGATGGCCTTTCGAGTATGGGTCAACTGTCCTTTGGGGCCGCCGAAGAGGTTTTTCCGAACGATGGCCCTACGGGGCTGCATCCTGGATGTCTTTAGTATGTCGAGTGAAACTTTATTCAAGGGGGTTGGCTGTGGTCTCTTCCGCAGCAACAGGGCAATCGCGTTTGATCGTGGGTCCAGTTCACCTGGTTCAATGCCAGCCCATCTTTCATCACCGAGGCACAGAGATATAGAGGTGCGCAGAGGATGTGTGAGGGGTCTGTGATTAACGCAATATTCCTCAAACCCTGTTTCTGCCAGGTTCGAGGTTCCAGCTGCGCCGGAACCACGGGTTCGCCCCAAATCTGATGTGCGAACACCCTGCACAGGCAACGGTCAGGTTGACGAGGCATTGGCTGCCCTGCTAAATTCTACGGATTAAATTTCTTGCATAAGAGAGGTGTGCTGGGATGTCAAGACGCCTTTTCAAAGAACTGGAACGTTCTTACGGCTTCGACGAAGTAGCTATTGTTCCCGGCGATGTGACCATTAATCCCGAATTGACATCCACTTCAATGACCATCGGGGAATGCACCTTTGACGCTCCTATGATGGCTTCGGCTATGGACGGTACGGTGTCTCCGAGGTTTGCCACCATGATGCATGATATGGGCGGACTCGGGGTACTTAACGGGGAAGGACTCTATACCCGGTATGAGGACCCTTATGCGATTCTGGAAGAAATAACCTCCATGCCCCAGTCGGAGGTGACCCAGTACCTTCAGCAGGTGTACGCCGAGCCGATCAAGGACAACTTGATCGGGCATCGGGTGGAAGAAATCAAGAGCGCAGGTTCGACCTGCGCGATTGCTTTTACGCCCCAGAACACCAAGCGATTGTCCCCCGTTGCGGTAGAAGCCGGGGCGGATATTGTGGTCGTCCAGTCAACGGTTACCACTGCGCGGCACTATTCCCGAAGTTACCGGGGGCTGATCTTCTCGGAGTTGATCGAGTCGCTCAGCGCGCCGGTGGTGGTGGGCAACTGCGTAAGCTACGACGTGGCCATGGAACTGATGGAAACCGGGGTGGAAGGCATCCTGGTGGGGGTGGGTCCGGGCGCCGCCTGCACTACCCGGGAGGTTACCGGAGTAGGCGTGCCCCAGGTTACCGCGACGCTGGAGTGCGCCGCAGCCAGGCAGGACTATTTCCACCGTACCGGCCGCTACGTGAACGTTATAACCGACGGTGGCATTCGCACCGGCGGGGACCTGTGCAAGTCCATTGCCAGCGGCGCCGACGGCGTGATGGTAGGTACTCCCTTCGCCCAGGCGGAGGAAGCGCCGGGCCGGGGCTACAACTGGGGGATGGCCAACGCCCACGCGGAGCTGCCCCGGGGTACGCGCATCAAGGTGGGAACCAAGGCGTCCCTGAAAGAAATAATGTACGGTCCTACATCGGTCACCAACGGCACCCAGAACCTGGTAGGCGCCTTGAGGGTGGCTATGGGAATGTGCGGGGCCTACACCATCCGGGATTTTCACCAGGTGGAAATGGTCATTGCCCCTGCCATCAAGACTGAAGGGAAGTTCTTCCAACTGGGCGAGTAGCCTCGTCGCGACTGGCGAGGCGGGGCCATGCCGGCTGGCGGGAGAGAATTACTGTCCGGTCGAACATCACGGAAGCAACCCCAGGGAGGAAACAGGAAATGGTTCTGTCAAACAGTACAATCGAGATATTGGACCCGCGTCCCGAAGGAGTGCCGGAAGAGCGGGGCCTCAGCGCCGAGATTCCCAGCCTGGAAGGGAAGGTAGTGGGCCTGCTGGAAAACCGGAAGTATCACGCCGACTCGTTCTTGCTGGAACTGCAGCGGGTTCTGGAAGAAGAGTACAAGGCGAAAAAGGTGGTTTACGCCTCCAAGTTCACATTCAGCATGCCCTGCGCGGACGAGACCATAGACGAACTGGTGGAAGAGTGTGACGCCGTCGTGCATGGCATAGCGGATTGAGGCTCCTGCACGGCGTGGGGTCTCCACGACACGGTAGTAACCGAATCCCGCGGGGTTCCGTCGGTCAGCGTTATCACCAGCGCATTCACCAGGGCGGCGCATGCCCGGGCCGCGTCATTGGGAATGCCCGGGGTGCGAATAGTTGTGCTGCCCAGCCCGCTTGCATCCCGCAGCGTGCCCGAGGTGCGGAAACTGGCGCACGAGTACGCCGAGGAAATAGTTGGCCTGCTGACCAAGGGCTAAAGGCGTCCTAGATGGCTTGCCCGTGAACTTATGCGCCGGAGTGCATGGCTCCGGCGTTAATTTCATTGTGGATAAATTAAAAAAGATCAGGAGATAGAGGATGCAGACGGCAATCGAGTTTGACCCCAGTTATGCCATGTTGACCGTGGCGCTGGAAGCTGGCGAGAGCATCAAGGCGGAGCCGGGCGCCATGGTGGCGCAGGAGGGGGTGGAGATGAAGACCGGCTCTGCCGGCGGAGGTATCTTCGGCGGCATTCGCCGGATGATGGGAGGCGAGTCCTTTTTCATCAACACCTTCACCGCCCAGCGGGGCGGAGGACAGGTATGCCTGGCTCCCTCTACGCCGGGGGACATTGGCTCCTTCACACTGCCGCCGGGGCGGAACCTGTTCATCCAGGGCAGTTCCTTCCTGGCCTGTACCGAGAACGTGCAGACGGACTCCCAGTTCCAGGGTTTTCGTGGCTTCTTCAGCGGAGAGAGTCTGTTTTTCCTGAGGGCGTTTTCGGAAAGGGGAGAAGGGACCGTTTTCTATAACTCCTACGGGGCCATAAAGCGGCTGCCGGTGGAACCTGGTAAGGAGCTGGTTGTGGACACCGGGCACCTGGTGGCTTTCAGCGACGACGTGCAATATTCCATCGGCAAGGTGGGCGGCATCCGGTCGCTGATTGGTGGCGGCGAGGGTCTGGTAATGAAGTTTCAGGGCAACGGCCAGGTATGGATACAGACACGCAACCTGGCATCCCTGGTCGAAAAGATTGTTCCGTTCCTGCCGACACCGAACAGGGGGCAATAGTAATGAACCCGCTGAGTATTCAATCCCGCCGCGTCGAAGTCTCTGCGGACCTGGACGCAATACAGGACTACTACGAACAGCAAGGGTGGACCGACGGGTTGCCGGTGGTGCCGGCGACGGAAGACCTGGTGCGGAGGATGCTGCTGTACTACGGGCAGGACCCTTCGACCAGCCTGGGCGTGGTGCAGCCCCGGAATGCCGAAGTGACGCTGGAGAAGGTCGCCATAAATGCGGTAATGGCGGGGTGCAAACCCGAACACTTTCCCGTGGTAGTGGCGGCAGTGAAAGCCGCAATGCAACCGGACTTCAACATCGCCGCGGTCCAGGCCACCACCGGCGGGGCGGCGCCGGCGGTAATAGTCAACGGCCCAATTGCGGGGGAACTGGGAATCAACGGTGACTCCGGGTGCTTTGGACCCGGCTACCGGGCCAATGCTTCCATTGGCAGGGCGCTGCGGTTGTTTGTCCGCAATGTAGCCGGGCTGGTGCCCGGGGAGATGGACAAGGCGACGCTGGCCCTGCCGGCGAGGTACACCTTCTGCTTCTCGGAGAACGAGGAGCGCAGTCCCTGGGAGCCCCGGCATGTGGAGCTGGGACTGGAGACGTCAGACAGCATGGTTACCCTGATGGGCGTGCGGGGAATGTACGTCATCATGGAAAGCACCTCCCCGACGGGCATACAGGTCCTGAGAACGCTGGTGAGTTCCATTCGTACAACCGGATTTTCCAACTACTACCAGACTGGAACGGGGGCGCAGATGGCGCTGATACTCTGTCCGGAACATGCGGCAGAGATTCACGCCTCCGGCCTTTCAAAGCAGGATGTGCGGGAGTACGTGTTTCAGAACGCCCGGATGCCCCTGCACAGACTGGAAGGTATCGCCCACTATGGCAACCGCAACTGGCCCAAGTGGATTGATGAATCGGACCCGGATGCCATGATCCCGATCCTGGCTTCGGCAGAGGATTTGCTTGTTATGGTGGCTGGCGGGGACGGACGGCACTCGGCGTGGCTTGCCGGCTGGGGCGTTACCCGAATGACAACCCAGAAAATAGAGAAGCCCCGATGAGGGGAAAAGTATGAAGGTTGCCCGGTGGCTGGTAACGCCTCCGCAGGCATCGACCCGACGAAGAACTTCGGCCCCGCAGGATTTTCCTGCGGGGCCTTTCCTTGCAAGTGGGGGCAATTCTTCCGAAGTCCAGTCAGGGAAGTTCCAGCCAACAGGTACCAGATGATCAACGGCGAGAGAAGTTGGGACTCCAATGTGAGGGCCTCCACGACGTAACGCCACTATATTAGTTACAACAATAAGAAGTATAGTATATAGGCTCTATAACCAGGGCAAGATAGTTACCAAGCGGGGCGGTGAACTTTTGGTCTGACCTTTGATAGTCTTATATTATCACTATATCAAAAGAGAATTATATAAAACTACAATAAAAGTATTGACAATAAGCGAAAATGATAATACTATGTATTCATTATAGGTATGGAGGCAGTGATGATTGAGGAGCAGGCCGCCGGTTTAAGACCCGCTGAAAGTATTATTGAAGAATGCAGTCACCACTGGGTAATCCAGGACGGGGACGGGCCCACCAGCGCCGGGGTTTGCCGTCTCTGCGGGGAACTGAAGGAGTTCAAGAACTACCTGGAAGCATCCTTCTGGGGGGACGAAAAAACCAGGAGTGATCCCCGCCCAAATTTGCTGGGCAGGCCGACCAGGACCCAGGCGATTTTGGAGGATGACGAGGACTTCTAGACTATGTAGAGGCCCCGTAGAAGTGAATGGCTGGGAAAGAACCAAGGGCCCCCGCAGAGAAGTAATGGGATGAGAAAGGTCTGAAAGTCCTGTGTCGGCAAAGAGCCGCCAGGGACCACAGAATGGTTATTGAATTACAGGGCCGCGACGTCGCGATAAAGGCGTCCCGGCCCAGCTTAATGTTGGGGCCTTTACCTCCCGGCCGGAATCGAGCCGGGCGTCCAGGCAATTCCGCATGGCATGGGGTCGGGGAGAGGACGCATACCTTCTGGATGGAACCAGGGCAGGCGGAACAGATTTACAGATATGAGGGAGGGTCGTTCCCCACAGACCCGGAGGAGGGCACGCCTATAGCGGAACAAGGGTACCTAATGCTCGCAGCCCAGGCCGGCGCCAACCGGGACTACGCACCCGGTATCCTCCAGGCAGAATCCCCGCCGCGCTAATGCCTTGACGGCATTGACTAGAAAGGGAAGCCTGTATTGGGGAAGGACTTATCCCTCGAAACATTCACGAAATTCCACATAATCGCAAGCTTGCCCGGTCGCCAGACAGTGTATTATGTTGAATAATTAAGACTTGAGACTGCACTTACCACGGAGGCCCTCACCCTTTGTTCACCCACCTGCACACCCACACCGAATACAGCATGCTGGACGGCATCAGCCGCATTCCCGACCTGGTGTACCAGGTCCGGGACATGGGGATGGAGTCACTGGCAATTACCGATCACGGCAACCTCTACGGTGTGGTTGACTTTTACTCCGAGTGCAAGGAGGCAGGGATCAAGCCCATTATCGGCTGTGAAGTTTACATGGCCCACCGCAGTCGCCACGACCGCAATGCTTCTGAGCGCAGTCCCTATCACCTGGTGTTGCTGGCCAGGGATAACACTGGCTACAAGAACCTGATGCAGCTGGTGACCAGAGGGCACCTGGAGGGGTTTCACTACCGTCCACGGATAGATTGGGAGCTATTGCAGCAATTCAACCAGGGCCTTATTTGCCTGTCGGGATGCGCCTCGGCGGAGGTGCCCAGGCTGCTAGCGGACGGCAGCACGGAGGAGGCCCGCCGGAAGATTCTCCAGTACCGGGAGATGTTCGGTGATGGTTATTTCCTGGAATTGCAGCGTCACGAGCACGTAGAGCAATTGCCCGTCATCAACAACGGGTTGACCCGGCTGAGCAAGGAACTGGGAATTCCCCTGGTGGTCACCAATGATTCTCACTATGTCCGGCAGCATGAGGCGCCCTACCAGGACCTGTACATCTGCATTCAGACCAATACGACGGTACAGGACGACAAACGACTGCGGATGGAGGACAACTCCTACTACGTCAAGAGTCCGGCGGAAATGGAAAGCCTTTTCTCCGACTATCCTGAAGCGCTCACGAACACCCAGCTTATCGCAGACATGTGTCATGTGGAACTGGGCTTTGGTCAAACACATCTGCCCAAGTTTCCCACTCCCAACGACGTTCCAGCCGACGAATACCTGGCTCAGCTTTGCTGGGAGGGCTTCCGACGGCGTTACCCCCGGGCGACTCCTGAAGCAGAGGAGCGGCTGAAATACGAACTGGAGGTTATCCGCCACACTCAGTTCGCCAATTACTTCCTGGTTGTTTGGGACATCTGCGACTTTGTTCACCGCAACAGCATAATGTTCGGTGTACGCGGCAGCGCCGCGGCCAGCGTTGCCCTCTATTGCCTGGGGATTACCGACGTGGATCCCCTGGAATACCGCCTGGTTTTCGAGCGGTTCCTGAACCTGGAGCGGAAGGAAATGCCGGATATCGACATGGACTTCCAGGACGACCGGCGGGATGAGGTGCTTCACTACGTTATTGACAGGTACGGCAGCGACCGGGTGGCGCAGATAATCACTTTTGGGACGATGGGCGCAAAGGCGGCGCTGCGGGACGTGGGCCGCAGTCTGGGAATGAGTTACGGTGACGTGGACCGCATAGCCCGGATGGTCCCCTTCAAGACCCGTACGCTGGATGACGCGCTGCGGGTGAACCCGGAGTTGACCAACACCTACGAAGGAGACAATGCCGTCCAGAACCTGGTGGACAACGCCAAGGGTTTGGAGGGCATCGTCCACCACGTCAGTACTCACGCCGCAGGGGTTCTCATCGCGGACGAGCCCCTGACGGAGACGGTGCCACTGCAACGTCCGGCCCGGGGTGACGAGAACAGCCCGGTGCTGATGACGCAATACTCCATGGATCCAGTGGCCAAGCTTGGCCTGCTTAAGATTGACTTCCTGGGGCTGACCAATTTGACCATTCTTGACCGGGCTACCAAGCTGCTGGACCAGACCCAGGGAATCAAGATCGACGTTTCGCGCCTTCCCCTGGATGACAGGGAAACCTTTGACCTGCTTTCCTCGGGCAAGACCACAGACCTGTTCCAGTTGGAGAGCGCGGGGATGCAGCGGTACATTAAGGAACTGAAGCCCTCCAACCTGGGGGATATTGCGGCGATGATTGCCCTTTACCGCCCCGGGCCTATGGAGCATATCGACACTTTCATTGAGGCCAAGCATGGCCGCAGGGGCATCACCTATCCTCACCCCAGTCTGCAGGAGCTGCTGGACGAGACTTACGGGGTAATCGTGTACCAGGACCAGGTGTTGTTGATCCTGCAGCGCTTCGCCGGTTACACCCTGGGGGAGGCGGATACGGTGCGCAAGGCCATGGGCAAGAAAATCGCCTCCCTGATGGCTGAGGAGCGCGACCGGTTTATTGACGGCGCCCTGGGCAAGGGTTTCGATCGTCCCCTGGCCACCCAGGTGTTCGACTTGATTGAACCTTTCGCCGGCTACGCCTTCAACAAGGCTCACAGCGTGAGCTACGCCCTGATCTCCTATTGGACGGCCTATTTCAAGGCGCATTATCCGCTGGAGTATATGTGCTCGGTCCTGAACTCACGCCTGGATAATACCGACCGTATCGTCAGTTCCATTAACGAGTGTTCCAAGTTGCAGATTCCAGTGCTGCTGCCGGACATCAACCGGTCCGGGGAGTTCTTTACAATCGACAAGGACAGCGGCCCAATTCCCAGTTTGCGGTTTGGGTTGGCCGCCATCAAGACTGTGGGAGAGGGGGCGGTAAAGCCCCTGGTGACGGAACGCCTGGAAAATGGCCCTTTCGAGTCGATAGACGAATTCTGTCGGAGGGCGGACGTAAGCGGCCTGAATCGCCGGACACTGGAGAGCCTGGTAAAGGCAGGCGCCTTCGACAGCCTGGGTTCCCGCGGGGCAGTTATGGCTGCCCTGGACCAGATTATGGCCACGGCGCAACTTGAAACCAAAACGCGTAACTCCGGACAGACCAGCCTGTTTGGCGGGCTGGAGCAGGCCGATGCGCCCCAGATGGACGGCATTACCCTCACAGGGTTGGACGTTACGCCCCAGGAGAAGGCTGGCTGGGAAAAAGAGCTGCTGGGAGTATCTCTGTCCTACAATCCCCTGATGGCCCTGGCTACTGCCGAGACAGAGGACGGCATAAACTCGATAGACCAGCTTGACGAGGATATGCAAGGGCTGACGTATACCCTGGTGGGTCACGTAGCCTCGGTAACCGAGCGGTATACCCGGGAACAGAAAAAGTTCCTGGTGGTGAACTTTGACCTGCTGGGAGGGCAGGTTGAGGCGCTGGTTTGGCCCGACGTGCTGGAAAGGACGGCAGACATGTGGGTCTCGGGCAGGCTGCTTAAAGCCACGGGTAAACTGCGGCTGCGGGGCGACGGGTATTCGCTGGCCTGCGAGCAAGTAACGGCATTCGTGCCCACGGCCGGTGCACCAGAGGAAGAGCAACCCGGTTCTCCTACTGTCGTCAGGGAAACTCCGGCGCCGGTTGGGCAGAACGGCCAGAGCGACAAGAGTAGCGGGAACGGGTCTCCCGCTCCTCGCCGAAATGGGGGAAACGGTGGCAACGGCAACGGCGCCTACCGGCACCAGCCCAACGGCTCCTACCGATCCCGGGCTAACGGAGACGGTAACGGGAGCGCTAACGGGGGGGAACCCATTTCAGTCACCATGACCCCTGCTCGTACGGTGTTTGTGGGAATTAGCGAATCCGAGGACCCGGTAGAAGACGCCCACCTGCTACGGGAGGTTATTGCCCTGTTGCTGGAGTACCCGGGCAAGGACCGGGTTAACCTGGAGATTTATACCGAAGGCCGCCGAGTGGTGCTGGACCTGCCGGTAGTAAGTACGGGCTACTGCGACGATATGCGGGAACGGCTGGAAGAAATACTGGGCGCCAACTCGGTTTCACTTCAGGGCGCCGATGATTCCGGGGCAGACAAAGTCCCCTTCTAGCCGTTCTGGTTGGAGAGTCCCAAACTCCCAATAGTTGCGGGCAAGCCAGTCATCGGTCCACATACCTGAACTGCTGTTACGCAGGCGCGATTGATAGCGCTTGCTCTTTTGTCTCACTTTACTCTTGACGCGAGTCATTTATAAGCACAACAAATGCATTCTTGACTTCCCATTTGGGGTGTGGTAGATTTCTAACATAGGGAAGGTCTGCAATTTTGTTAACTGGCAATTGGGTAACCAGCAAACCATGTCCGGGTAACATCAGAATTGCCAATTCACAGGTCCACGTCTCCTAGTTTCCGCACGGTTTTCGACAGGGACAACTCGCCCTTTTGGTTCAGATCTTGGCAGTGATTGACGACATAAAGGCACGCCTTGACATTGCGGAAGTGATTTCCGGCTACGTATCCCTGCAACGGTCGGGGCGGGCATTCAAAGCTTGCTGCCCCTTTCACCAGGAGCGAACACCTTCCTTTTACGTTAACCCGGAGCGGCAGTCGTGGCACTGTTTCGGGGCCTGCGCCACCGGCGGCGACATTTTCGGCTTTATTATGAAGGCCGAAAACCTGGAATTCAAAGAGGCGCTGCAGCGATTGGCCCAGCAGGCCGGGGTAACGCTGCCCACTCGGGAGCGCCAGTCGGAACAGGATGACCTGTACCGGCTTAATGAGGCGGCGCGGGAATTCTTTCAGCAGTACCTGTCTTCTTCCATAGGGGTCGGTGCCCGCACTTACTTGGAAGGGCGCGGTATCAGCCGCGAGAGCGTCAGCAAATTTGAACTGGGCCTGAGCCCCGTTGACAGACAAGGACTTTTTGCCTATCTATTGAAGGCGGGCTTCTCGCCGGAGCAGATGGTTCGGGCCGGGGCGGTGTACCAGCACCAGGACGGGGGACACCGGGATGCCTTCCGTGGCAGGCTGATTATTCCCATCCGGAACGGGCAGGGAGAGTTGGGCGGATTCGGCAGCAGGGCGCTGGACGATTCGATGCCTAAATACCTGAATACGGGCCGTACGCCGGTCTTTGACAAGGGCCGCACGCTTTACGCTCTTCACCTGGCGCGGGAATCGGCACGGCAGCAGGGCATGGTGATCGTGGAAGGATACATGGACGCCATCTCGGCCCATCAGCATGGGTACGAGAACGTCGTGGCTTCCATGGGCACGGCCCTAACCGATCATCAGGTGGCTGAAGTGTTGCGCGTAACGCGGCGGGTTACCATGGCCCTGGACTCCGATGCCGCCGGCCAACAAGCTACCCTGCGCAGCCTGGAGTCCTCCTGGCAGGTGTTTCAGAACCGACAGGTGTGGCAGGCCGGTGGCGCTACTTCGCCCCAGCGGCGGGAAGACTTGAACCTGCGGGTGGCGGTGCTTACCGACGGGAAGGACCCGGACGAGGTTATCCGCCAGGCCCCCGAAAGGTGGGAAGAGCTTGTTCGAAATGGAGTGCCGCTATTTGATTATCTGCTGCCGGCCCTTTCGGGGCAGATAGATACGGCCACGCCGGAGGGCAAGGTTCGCATGGTGGAACGGGTAAGTCCGTTCATATATGCGGTGAAGGAACCAATTCTGCAGGACAGTTACTTGCGCAAGCTGGCTGACTTTCTGTCGGTGAGAGAAGAAAGCCTGCGCGCCACGTTGAACCGTCCTAATGCGGGGCAGCGAGGCCCGGCATCTGCAAACGGCGCAAGAGGCAGCGGCCAGGGCGTGGGCAACCGGCCAGTCGACCGAAACGGCGTGGACCGGTCCGCGTTGGTGGCAGAGGAGCGTGACCCGCTGGACGAGCACTGCCTGGCGCTGTTGCTGCGGTATCCGGACCTGGCCGATGAATTGCCGGAGTGCGGCGGACTGCCGCCGGAGTATTTCAGGCGACCGGAGAACCGGGAAATTTACCTGCAGATGACTTCGGCGTGGAGCCAGACCCCGGAAATGCTCATTCCGGAAGAGAATCTGGCGGATCAAACCAGGCGGACTTTGGCCCCTGAACTGTGGGAACAACTGGAAAGGTTGATTTCCAAGGAATTGCCGCCAATGGAGCCTTATGAACGGCAGGATGAACTGCGGCTGATTCTAGCCCGGCTGGAAGAGCGGCAGTTGAGAGAGTTGGGTCTGGCCGAGCAGATGCGTCTTTCCCAAGACCCAACGGCACTGCTGGAAGATGCCTCAGAAGAAAGACTGATCCTTGAAAAGAGGAAGAGGATCCGGGCCAACGAAGAATCAAGAAAGCAATACTCCCAAAAAGTATCGCGTGGAAGGTGACATTATATGGTAAGACGAAACAAGACCAGCCAGGACATCGGCGCGGAAGAGGACCTGTACGACATCAACGACGAACCGTCGAATAATGAGAAGTACCTGGGCATCCTGGGCGCGGTGGTCAAGGAAGAAGATGACCTGGCAGAGGGAGGCGGGATGGCGGTAGCCACCATACCCCTGGTGGTGGAGTCCCCGGACGATCCGGATGACCAGGACGACCAGTGGGTGCCGGGGCGTACCGACCCAACCAGCCCCTCGGACAACCTGGATGAAGGGCCCGCCGACGCTGAAATCGAGGAAGAAGAGGGCGAGGAGCCCGACTGGGAGGCGGAGGCCGAGAGCCTTCAGGTCCTGGACGACCCGGTCCGGATGTACCTGCGCGAGATTGGTCGGGTCGGATTGCTGGCCGCCAAGGACGAACGGGAACTGGCGCGAAAGCTGGAGGGAGAGAAACACCTCCTGGCCCTGAGCAAGGAAGTGCTGGGCGAGGAATATTGCCAGACGCTGGAACGGGAAGTGCTGGAGGAGCGGCGGGGGCCGAACTTCGGTTTCAAGGGCGAAAAGGTGGACCTGGGTCCCCTGCGCAGCCCTGACTTGCTGAGCAAGAAGATTCGGCTGGAGTTTAACGAAAGCGCCCGCAACTGGGAACTTACCGAGGCTTTGCTGCGCCGACTGGTGCGGGCCACAGTGTTGGTGGATGCGTTGAGCGACTACCTGGAATTGCCGCGCAATCCGACCCTATCCCAGTTGATTAACGAGCCTGTTTTGGCCGACGCCATAGATGCCCAGGTGTCGGAAGAAATGCTGGTCAGCCTGGCAGAGACCCTGGAACTGGAGCGGGATGAAGTGTACCGCCAGGTGGTGAACCTGTCCCTGGACCGGTGGATACTTGCGCCGGACACGGTTGACGTGCTCCGGGACTGCACCCTGCTTCAGCTGGACGCGACTTTCAGTGAGGTTGGCTCAATACCGGAGTTGGCCAGGTACGAACCCCTGTTCCGCAACAGGTACAACCACATCAAGGCCGATGGAGACCGGGCCCAGGCGCACCTTACGGAGGCCAATCTCAGGCTGGTGGTCAGCGTGGCCAAAAAGTACATTGGGCGGGGTATGGCCCTGCTGGACATGATCCAGGAGGGGAACATCGGTTTGATCCGGGCGGTAGAGAAGTTTGACTATCGGAAGGGCTACAAGTTCAGCACTTATGCCACCTGGTGGATCCGCCAGGCCATTACCAGGGCAATTGCGGATCAAGCCCGAACTATTCGCATTCCGGTGCATATGGTGGAGACCATCAACAAGCTGATGCGCCAGCACCGTCGGCTGCTCCAGGAGTACGGCCGGGAACCAACCCCCGAGGAGATCGGCGCGGCCATGGAGATCGGGCCGGAAAAGGTTGAAGAGATCATGAAGATCTCCCAGGAACCGGTTTCGCTGGAAACGCCTATCGGCGAGGAGGAAGACTCGCACCTGGGCGACTTCATCGAGGACCGCACCGCTCCCGCTCCTGCCGATGCCGCATCTTTCCAGTTGCTCAAGGAGCAGGTATCGGAGGTGCTGGGTACGCTGACAGACCGGGAGAGCCGGGTTTTGCAGCTCCGGTTCGGGTTGGAAGATGGTCGCAGCCGCACCCTGGAGGAAGTGGGGCGGGAGTTTGGCGTTACCAGGGAGCGAATCCGGCAGATCGAGGCCAAGGCCCTGCGGAAGCTGCGTCACCCTTCTCGCTCCCGGAAGCTGAAGGACTTCCTGGAATAGTCCACGCGCGGAAGCTCAAAGGCCAATTTGGAAGGGAGAGCTTGCTCCCTTCCATTTCTTTCTGGTCTTGACGATAAACAAAATCACTCGTTTAAGAATCGGACTTGTGGGTATAAAATACACATTAATTGTCCGAGGTTTGCCTTGTTTGCGTAAAAATTCGGGTGATATACTCGCCTCACTTTAATGGCGGGGGGTGATGACGTGGAAGAATACAATCTACCCAAGTGTCTAAAATGCAACGAGGGCCAACTGGTGCCCCTTTCTGATTATGGAGGACAGGGAGCGCCGGTGCATTACAAGGCCTGGGTGTGCATAAATCCTGTTTGCGGATTTAACATCAAGATCCGGAACGGCGACATTTACCTGAATGAGCCGATAACGCCGGGCGGGATGAATACTTCAAGATCCCGCTAGCAGGACCATTATTCCCCTCTTCCGGCAAAATTTCCCCGAGTGTTCCCAGGGTGGAAGTGCGGCTTAGGGTTGGTGAGAGGAAGCGGAAGGGGAAAGCAAGTTCTTTTGTTGTACAGGTATAGTTTTCTTCTTCATTATTTTCTTTCTTTTTGAGGGGTTTTTATGGAAGCTGGTTACGACTACACTCTGCTGGGCGCGCGCCCCCAGAGCAACACCAGGTATCTGCCAGCCCTGTTTGTGGCGGTGCTGGCCGGAGTTCTGCTGATTTCCGGCCTGGCCTACTACGGGTTCGCGTCGGGCGCCGAGGCAGGACAGGAAGCGGTCGCTACGAGCCAAGTTGAGGATGCCAGAGTGTCAGGGAATGCTGATGGCAATACCGTACCCGCGGTAAAGTACACCCACCGGGTAGCGCCCGCATCGGGGGACGATATAGCGGGGCAGGAACTGTACCCTGCGGGGATGTCTGAGTCCAGGTACTGGGTAAACCCGCTGGGTTACGAGCAGTAGGAGGGAACTCCGCTGCTTGAATCAGGCTCGACGAGGCGAAGTCAGCAGAGACAAAACTCAGGGGCGGGAATCACTTCCCGCCCCGTTGCTGTTATCAGTATCTTGTCGACTTCGAACAGGCATTCGGCTGCCGCCGCATTCAGGAGTTGGTGGACGCACTTTCCCTGCGCCGGATTCGGACTTTCTGGATTCGACGTCCCAGCACCGAGATAATCTCGATAGTAAGAGAATCGGTTTCCACCACGTCACCCAAATGGGGCATACGGCCCAGGCTCATGTAAACATAGCCGCCTATGGTATCGACATCAGGGTTATCCAGCTTTACGCCGAACATTTCCTCAATGACGTCGTTGGTAACGCTGGCGTTAACCACAGCGCTGCCGTCTTCTTCGGTGACGACCTCCTCCTCTTCCGCCCAAGAGAACTCGTCCTCTATTTTCCCGACAATCTCCTCCAACAGGTCTTCCAGGGTGATTATTCCCTCAGTCCCGCCGTATTCGTCCACCACAACGGCCATCTGTACGGCCTTTTGCTGAAATTCCTCCAGCAGGTCGTCCAGACGCTTGGTTTCGGGAATAAAATATGCCGGGCGTGCCAGGTCTTTCAGGGAAGCCTGTCCCCAGTCTTCTCGCGATAAAAGCTGCAGCAGGTCCAGGGAATGGATGATCCCCACGATATGGTCGATGTTTTCTTCGTAAATCGGTATGCGTGTGTGTCCACTCTTGATGATAGGCTCTATGGCCTGGGGAATGGGGGTATTAGTTTCGAGGGCCACCACGTCAAGCCTGGGTACCATAATTTCGTGGGCCGTGGAGTTATCCAGTTGGATGATGGAGCGAAGCATTTCCCGGTCGTGCCGGTCCATGCTCACCAGTTCCTCTTCGGTAATGTCAAGGGTGGCGGATTCCGGCGTTCCCGTGCCGTCTTGCCTGGCGGCGCTGTTTCCTGCTCCCAATGCGCTGCTTGTGGAACGACTCTGGCTGCGGCGAAGCAGGGCCAGAAGCGGAGCCGAAAAGCTGGCAACTAATCCCTGGTGACGGGCGGCTATGGCGGAAGCCAACCGGTGAATGACGGTGAAAACCACCAGGGAAACAAGGAATACAATGGCGCCGTCCAGCCACACCGGACTAATGGCTGGAATCTGCCATACCTGGTCAAGCAGAAGGCTGACAATGGAAAAGCCCGACAGTACCGTGGCGACGATACAAGCGTACTTGAAGGGGGAAATTACGAACCATGCCCGCTGGTTCGACGAATTGTCCCTGAGGATGCCGCCGCCACCGCTCCCCGTGTGCTCGGCGAGACTCAGGAGTGTGAAAAGGAAGAGGGAGCCAACGAGAATTATTAGTAGTGGAGGTAAACTATCAGTATCCAATATTTCTTCAGTTGGACGGTCTCGTCTTTCTTCGCGGTGAATGTTCCCTAATTCTAGCAGGAACTCCCACGGCCAGCAAATTTCCGGGAATGTCCCTGGTAACCACTGCGCCGGCGCCGGTGGCAGCGCCATCTCCAACGGAAACGGGTGCAACCAACATGGTGTCGCAGCCAACGAATGCTCCCTCACCGATGGTGGTGCGGTGCTTGTCCCTGCCGTCAAAGTTGCAGGTTACGGTACCGGCGCCAATATTTGTGCTGGCGCCGATATCGGCGTCTCCCAGGTAGCTGAAGTGACCTGCCTGTACCCCCCGCCCCAGCCGGCTTTCTTTAACTTCCACGTAGTTGCCGATGTGTACCCCGGTTTCCAGGTAAGCGCCAGGTCGCAGGTGGCTGAAAGGCCCCACGTCCACACCCGCTTCCAGGGTGGCTTCTTCCAGCATGGACGCGGTTATCCGGCACCCGTCGCCAATGCGGGAATCCTGGATAACGGAGTTGGGGCCAATGTGGCAACCCTCACCGATTACGGTCTTGCCGGACAGGCAGGTGTTGGGCCGGATTACGGTATCCACTCCGATGGTGACGTCGGCGTCAATAAAGATGGAAGCGGGGTCTTGAATGGTGACGCCCGAGCGCATGAGTCGCTCCGCAATTTGCCACCGCATGACAGTTTCCACTTGGGCCAACTGCACGCGGTCGTTTACGCCGAAAATTTCTTCAGGCATATCGCTGGCCACCGAGCCAATGGGGTCTCCCCGCTGGGCAGCCAGGGGCACGAGGGATGTGAGGTACTTCTCCCCGTTGGGCGATGTTTCAATGTCAGCAACCCGTTCCTGCAGCCAGCCCCGGTTGAAACAATAAACCCCAGCGTTTATCTCTGCCGGCGCCCATATATCTCCATTCCAGTCTTGGGCCTCTACCAGGTCAACAATCCTGTCCCGGTCATCACGCACCACGCGCCCAAGGTCTTCCGCCAGCATATCCGGCGCGGTCAGCATGGTCATAGTGTTGCCGTCGGCTTCGTGCTTATCCAGCAGGTGACGGACCGAATCGGACCGAATGAGAGGCGAGTCGCTTCCCAGCAGGACGATGTGTTCTATTGTTGGAGGGAGGGCGTTGACGGCCCACGCCGCCGCGTCGCCGGTACCACTGGGGGAGGGCTGAACGACGTAATCCACGCTATTTCCCAGCGTGTTCCGCATGGGCAACTCCGTTAAAGGGGAGACCACAACCAGAATTTGCCCCACGTCCAGGGTCTGGAGCAATTCCACCGGATAGCGGACCATTTCCTTGCCGCAAACCTGGTGCAACGGCTTGGGTATATTGGAAACCATGCGCCGTCCTTCACCGGCGGCCATGATTACTCCGGCCCAGTTCTTCATGGTCTCACCTCAATTCAGTCCCTCAGCGGAGTGGGGAATCTGTCTTCCCGGGATGCTATTGGTCAAGAGTCGCCTTAATCCGAAGTCAACCTGAGTCAACCTGTTTGACAACCCAATTTGCCGACGCCAAAATGAGGCTGTTTCCCCGGGCGGCCCATACCTGGATGGCTTTCCGTATTTTACACCATACCCTTGCCCCAAACAGGAGGCCCTATGCCAGACCTGACCGACGAGGATATCCGGACTCTGGCCCGCGTTTGTGGCGTTACCATACCGCCGGAATTGATTACCGAAGTTGGTTACAGCCTCAATGGGGTCCTGGAGGCCCTGGATAATATTGATATACCCGGGCTGGATGAAATTGAACCGCTGCCCATAATCCGCCCCGCTCCGCCAACCGGCGAGGCTTAAGGAGGCATGTACCGTGAACAAGCAGGACATTCCCTTCCTTTCCGCTACGGAATTGGCAGGATTGATTCAAGCGGGTGAAGTTTCTCCAGTGGAGGCCACTGAGGCATACCTGGACCGCATCGCCGAGGTTGATGGAAAGCTCAATTCCTACATCACGGTTACTGGCGAAGAGGCCCTGGCGGAGGCCCGGCAGGCTGAAACCGAAATTGCCGCCGGAAACTACCGGGGTCCCATGCACGGCATTCCCGTCGCGGTGAAAGACCAGTTGAATACCCGGGGCGTTCGCACCACGGGCGGCTCTTCCATCCTGGCCGAGAACGTGCCAGACGAAGACGCCACCGCCATCGCCAAACTGAGGGAAGCCGGATCAGTTCTCCTTGGCAAGCTTAACATGAGCGAGTTTGCCAGCGGCGATGCCTTTCACCACCCCTACGGGCGTCCGCGCAACCCCTGGGACCTGGACCGTAACCCCGGCACTTCCAGCAGTGGCTCAGGGGCGGCCACGGCTGCCTTCCTGTGCGCTACGTCCCTGGGTGAGGACACCGGTGGCTCCATTCGAGGCCCGGCCACCTTTTGCGGTCTGGTTGGCATCCGGCCCACCTGGGGTAGGGTAAGCAGGTATGGAATGCAGGCGGCGGCGTGGTCGATGGACACGGCCGGCCCCATTTCCCGTACCGTATCCGACTGCGCCATGACCCTGGAGGCGATAGCCGGTTACGACCCTAAAGACCCTTATACTGCCGCTACGCCGGTGCCCGCATACCGGGCCAACCTTTCCCAGGACATAAGGGGGCTGAAGGTAGGTGTGGTGAGGGAACGGGTCTATTCCAGCGCGGTGGACTCGGAGGTTGGGGAAGCGGTCATTTGGGCCATAGCCCGGCTGGGCGAACTGGGCGCGGACGTTGAGGAAGTGTCCCTGCCTTTGATGGTCCATTCGGCTGCTGTGTCCAGCCTGATAATAATGGTTGACGCGGCGTCGCTGCACAAGGATGGGCTAGCCAACCACCTGGACGAGTACGACTATAACAACCGCATCAGGCTGCTGGCTGGGAGTATCGTTCCGGCCCAGGCTTACCAGCGGGCTCTCAAGGCCCGGCAGGCCCTGCGCCAGGAAATTCTGGATGCCCTGAACCGGGTGGACATCCTGGTTATGCCTACCTCGTCAATTCCGGCGTCCCTGATACCGGAGCAC
>JAJEDS010000338.1 GCA_022821365.1 Dehalococcoidia bacterium
AGGGCAATGAGAGTAGCAGTCGTCGGCGCCGGGGGCGTGGGTGGCTATTTCGGCGGGCTGCTGGCCCGGTCGGGACACGATCTGACCTTCGTGGCGCGGGGGGCGCACCTGGACGCCATCCGCGCTGACGGCGGCCTGCGGGTGGTCTCGCAGAACGACGGCGACTTCCATGCGCCCGGGCAGGGGGTCGGCGATACCTCCGAGGCCGGAGTGCAGGACCTCGTTCTGTTCACGGTCAAGATGCACCACAACGCCCCGGCCATCGCCTCGCTTCCCCCGATGGTGGGACCGGACACGGTGGTCCTCACCCTGCAGAACGGCATCGACAACGGCGAGCAGATCGCGGAAGTCATCGGCTCCGGGCCGGTGATGATCGGTTCAGCATTCATGGAGGGCCGCATCTCCGAGCCGGGAGCGGTGACCCAGGGAGGGCCGGGTTCCGCCGGATTCGGCGAAATGACCGTCGGCATCACCGAAAGGGGCGAGGGGCTGTACCGCCATTTCCTGGACGCCGGATGGCGCGTTGAACTGCACGAGAACATGACCGGGATGCTGTGGAAGAAGTTCGCCTACATCGCCGGGTCGGCAGCCGTCTGCGCCGCCGCCAACTGCGTCTACGAGGAGATGCGCACCATACCCATCACCCGGAGCCTGATCCAGCAGGCCATCGAGGAGGCGTTGGAGGTGGGACGGGCTGGCGGTGCGCCCATCATGGACGACTCGCTGGAATGGGCGATGAATTCCCTCGACCGCTTCCCGGCACAGGGCCGGGCCTCCATGGCCAAGGACTTCACCGAGGGCCGTCCGGTGGAGCTGGACGGACTGAACGGCGCCGTGATCCGCCTGGCCAGGCGGACCGGAACGCCCACCCCTGCCAACGACTTCCTGTACGCCGTCCTAAAGCCCGCCGCCGACCGCATCGCGCAGGAGCATGGCGGGGGCTGACCAGACGCGACCCATGACGCCCGGCCTCTCCAAGTCCAGGTTCCAGTACGGTCTCCAGTGCCTGAAGCGGCTCTACCTGTAGACCTACCACCGCGACCTCGCCGACCCTGTGTCCTCGGAGCGGCAGGCCATATTTGACACCGGCCATGCAGCCGGTGAATTGGCCAGGGAGCGGTTTCCTAGCGGCGTGCTCGTTGAGGAAGCTCACTTTGAGCACAACCAGGCCGTGAGGAAAACCGAATCACTTTTGACCCGTACCGACATTCCGGCCATATACGAAGCCGGATTTACTTTTCAGGGCATCAGGACAAGGGTTGATATTCTCAAGCGAAGCGGCCACAGCGCCTTTGACTTGGTGGAAGTCAAGTCAACAACAAGAGTCAAACCTGAACACATTTCGGACGTAGCAATCCAAGTGTACGTCGTGGAGGGGTCCGGGGTTCTCGTCAATAGGGCATACCTGATGCACCTCAACCGGGGCTACTCGAATCAGGACGGAAGCCCTGACCTAAAGCAGCAGTTTTCGCTACAAGACGTCACGGATGCCGCTAGGTCATTTATAGCAGAGAGAGCGGCCGGGGAACTGGCCCGGATGTGGGCTGCACTGCAACAGCGCGATGCGCCAAACATCGAAACGGGCTCGCACTGCAACATCCCCTACCGCTGTTCGTTCTATGGCTACTGCCACCAAAATTCCGGCAGCAGATCCGACCGCAAGATTCAACACTGAGAGGGGGCATCATGGGAATCTTGGGGATTGAAAACAGGACGGAGAACTGGAAGACATCAAGATATTTTGCTCCGCTGTTCGGAGAGAAAGCCACTCATCTTGCCGAGAGACTTGGAGAAGACGGTGTTCGTCTGGAGTTGTTCTGGACCGGCATGCGGGACTACATTAACGAGCCACCTGATGGCGCTTCCGCTCCCACTCCACAGAACTTGGCAGAGCGCTATGGCTACTTGTTTCCTGATTTGCGTGAACGCATTGAAAGATTCGATGGGTTCAGAGAATTGAGAGAGGATAACTACCGCGTTTCTAACCCAAGCCAAAAAGAACGCCTGTACAACAATCTTCTCCACACGGAAATCGACATCGTGTTGGAAACGCCAAGTTATCTCTTTATTGGAGAAGCCAAGCATGAATCAGACTTTGGGGCAGAGGGAAGCAGCATACTCGTACATCAGCTCATACGCCAGCATGTGATGGCCACGATTCTGATTGACTGCCTTGAGTCCAAGAAAAGCGTGGTTCACTTTGTCGTTGGAGATGACAAAGAGCAATTGAAGAAATTTGATCAGGTTAAGTTCATGATGGAACAAGATTGGCTGCCGGAACGCAACGTGCTGTCTTGGGACGACATCAAAGAACTGACGCGAGCCAGTTAATCCTCTCCACTACGGCTAAGAGCCTTCCCGGCGGCGCAGTTCCTCTTCCAGCTCACGGACACGGGCTTCTGATTCCTGCTGGGTACGCAGGTAGCGTTGTTGGGTCCGGTCCCAGAAGCGCAGGCGGCCTTCTACCCAGCAGATCGACAGGCCCAGCGCGTCACTGTATCCCCAGACCACCTCGTCGGATTCGGTGGTCAGCGTCATGGGCTGATAGCTGCCGTCGTCCTTCAGCAGGTCGCAAGCGAGGGGCGCGTCGTGGTAATCGCCGCCGGTGTGGTCGAACCTCCAGTATTCGGGAACGCCCAGGCTGGCGTATATCTCACGCTTTTCGACGTAATCGCGGCGGCCGGTGCGATGGGACGCCACCTCCAGCACCAAATCCGGCGGCTTGCCCACCTCGTCGATGACATACCCGTTGGTAAATATGATGCTCTCCCAGTCAACGTCAAAGGCAACAACCAT
>JAJEDS010000248.1 GCA_022821365.1 Dehalococcoidia bacterium
GCGCAGCCCGGGCCACTCTTTACCGGTGCTCAGATAGTCCAGACACTCAGGGTCGCTGATGGCCCAGCACTCCCTTCGCTCCTGGCGCCCGTGGTTCTTGTTCAAGGTAGTGGCATAGTCATAGGGCACACCTTCAAAACCTGTCGCTTCGGCTTCCTCGAACAGGTCCTTCAAGTCCTCGTACAACGCTCCCTGGTTCTGTTTCACCGCCAGTACATAGTCCGCCCCACGGTCCAGGATGGTCTGGGCAATCTCCTTCTGGCAGCCCATGGCGTCAATGGTCAGTTCACTGGAAGCAGGCAGCCATTCAGTTCCAGCATCTCCAATAGCCTGGGTATGGCGGTGATCTCGTTGGACTTCTCCTCTGTCTGCACCTGACCCAGGGTCAGGGTGTTGGCCGAGGCCCTGGCGCTGACCAGGTGCAGGGCCCGCTTGCCCGCATTGCGGTCGTGAGAACGGCGCACCGTTTTCCCGTCAATGGCCACCACCTCTCCAGGCAGTAACTCCGCCACTCCCTGGCTCCATTCCATGAAACACTCCTGGAATCCCTCCGGGTCCAGCCGGGCGAAAACGTTGCCAAAGGTGTCATGGGACGGAATGCCGTTGGGTAGGTCCAGGAAGGTGCGAAACCATTCCTCCTTGCTCCTTCCGAACATGGCCACATGAACCCAGGTGTCGGCTCCACATATTACGGCGCAAATGGCTATGGTGATGATGTCCAGCAGCGAGTGCCGCTTGCATCGATCAATCCGCGGGTCTTCCAAGTCCTAGAAATAGTCCAGAATCCCTCTCCTCCCCTCTTCTCCCTTCACCGCTCACTACCTCCCTCATTTCCTCACTATCAATAACCTTCCTCGCCAAGTCTACCATCAAAACGCTGTTGCCCTGTGAGGATATATCGGCGGTGGCGGCATTAGCGGCGGGCTGATATTATGGCAGGACGTGTGCCGGTAGCCGGGCTTTTGAACACGGAACCGGCGCGACAAGGGGGCCCATGACTACCAAATCCGCAGCGCAAGTGGGCGGGTCGCTGTACTTCGGATGGTACATCGTCGCAACCTGCTTCTTCGTGGCGTTCCTGTCCATTCCGGGACGGCAGGGGTTCGGCCTGTTCGTGACCGAGATGGAGCCGACGTTCGGCTGGAACCGCGCCGATATCTCGTGGGTGGGTTCCATCGGGTTCCTGCTCAACGGCGCGATGCAGCCAATCATGGGCGCGCTGTTCGACAAGCATGGACCGCGCAAGGTGTTCGGCTTCGGCCTGGTGATCATGGGCCTGGCGACAATGAGCCTGGCGTTCATCAAGGACCTTGAGGCCACTCTTCCCCTGGGATTTGTGAACATACCGCTGGACCTGCTCTGGTTCATCGTAGTGTTTTCCATCGTTGTGAACACCTGCCTGAGCGCGGCGTCGATCACCAACATGCTGGCGCTGGTGGTGCGGTGGTTCCGGCGCAAGCGCAGCAAGGCCACGGCTCTCGCAGCCTGCGGAACGTCCATTGGCGGCCTTTTGACCATCCCGTTCGCGGCGTACCTGATGGGCGTGATTGACTCGTCGGGCATCACTTGGGGCGACACCACGCTGGCGGGCTGGCGGACAGTGTGGTTCCTGCTGGGCATGGTTGTGGTATTCGCAGCCGCGCCACTGGCGGTGTTCTTCCTCTGGCCGAGCCCGGCGGAGATGGGTCTGAACCCGGACGGCGACCCCGATCCCCGGGTTGACAGCGGAGGCGCGCCGGTGCGGAGGGCCACGGGAGCCTACGAGGTGGACAGTTGGCGCCAGTGCTTCAAGACGGCGCCGATGTGGCAACTGTCCGGCGCCTACGTGGTGTGCGGCATCACCACCGGCCTGTTGAGCATCCACTTCATTCCATACGCAGAGGACGTGCTGCCGGCGCAGGTGAACTTCCTGGGCGGCGTTTGGGACGAAAAAGTTTTCGCGGGGCTGGTGTTCGGCGTGATGACCGGCCTGAACGCATTCGGTGTCATTATCACCGGGTTCCTGGGAGACCGCATGCGGCGCAAGAACGTGCTGGCGGCGGTGTACGCGACGCGCGGGGTGGCGTTCATGTGCCTGGTGTTCCTGCCGCTGTTCGGCCACGGGATGCTGGGGCTGATCATGTTCGCGCTGCTGTCGGGAATGTCCTGGGTCGCCAGCGTACCGCTGACATCCACGCTGACCGCGGACGTGTACGGGTTCAGGGCATTGGGGACGATCAGCGGATGGGTTTTCTTCGCGCACCAGATCGGGTCGTTCTTCAGCATCCAGTTCGCCGGATACGCCTACGTCTGGTTCAACGAGAGCTACTTCTGGCCGTTCCTGATAGCGGGCTTGACGCTAATACCGGCGACGATCATGGCCTTCAGCATCAACGAGTACCACTATTCGGGACGGTACAACACCGCTCCGGCGCCGCAACTGGCCACGGCCGGCGCGGGGGCCGGAGGCGAAACGAGGGTGTACTAGGCCCGGGGAATTGGACAGGTAGGGGGCAGGTTTCATGGCCAGGCCGGCCCCTTTGGAATCGCTCGTTCCGCAATATGAGCGTTAACGGTAAGAGGCAAAGATGATGGGCGCGTTTTTGAGCGTGGTTCTGCTATCCGTTGGCATCCATCACGGAGAGGCAGACCCCACGCTGTTGGATTGGATCTTGACCGCCCTGAGCCACATTCTGCTGGGCACACTGGGGTTCACCGAGCTCACGGTGGTCATCGTCATCGGTATCATCATCCTCGCGATGCCGGCGCTGATCGTAGTCGCCTACTGGGCCAACACGCGGGGCAGCCGCTCGGCGCCGGCGACGGTCAACGAACCGGCGCGAGTGGCAGAGGCAGAGGAATAGCCACGATTCCCCAGCCGCGCCACCACGCCGGTCCGACCGCTCGACGGCTTCACCAGAGCGTTATTGACGAGTTCCCGTGCCTTTCCAGAGCCGCCACGCATCCCGCTCATGGTGAGCCTGTCGATCAACGAGCGAGTCCTTCGACAGGCTCAGGACGAGCGGATGGACTTCAATCGCACAACTTTGGAAAGGCCCTGCCAAAAGGGTTATCGTGCTTGTTCGGACGACTACTCCGATTGTAAAGTTTGGATTTTTTGTTCATATGCTTCCTACTGGATGGCCTGTTTTGCCGTGGACCCTGCGCTTTCCGCGCCTCTGCCAGAGAACTCAGTCCTACTTTGGGCGTGTTCGCCCCAATGGCAACAGGGCAGCATGACCTTCTTGTGAATATTCTTCTTGAAAGTAACCTTTTTATTGAGGCAATGCGCCGGCAAGACTAATTGTCGTTGATCAGCCTGAGCTTGTCGAAGGAAAGGGCATTTCAGCGACTCGCGGGGTGGAATTCAGGGCAATCATTCAATGACAGTTCAGACTATGATACGATTCGGCCGTGTTGCGACAGTCTCACCATTTTATTCTGAACATGTCGAAGGAGTACGAAAGATGTATGTGATCATCGCGCCCATTCAGATCAAGCCGGGCTGCAAGCAGCAGTTCATGGACGCCATTATCCCAGATGCCTTCGGCTCGGTGAACGATGAGCCCGGGTGCCGACGCTTCGACGTCATCCAGGACGCTGGCGACGAGAACCGTATCTGGCTCTATGAAGTCTACGACGACGAGGCGGCCTTCCAGGCCCACACCCAGGCGCCCCACTTCATCAAGTTCCGCGACGCCACCGCCGACATCCGCGTCGAGGGCATCCAGGGTGCGGCCCGGGGCAGCACCAATGTCTGGCCCACCGACGCCGAGTGGAAGTAGGAGAAGCGCCATGTACGTCATCATCGCCCCCATCCAGATCAAGGAAGGCTGCAAGGACGAATTCGTCAAGGCGTTGCTGCCCAACGCTCAAGCGGCCGCCAACACCGAACCTGGCTGCCTGCGCTTCGACGTGATTCAGGACGCCGGTGACCCCAACCGGCTCTGGGTCTACGAAATCTACGTGGACGAGGACGCTTTCAAAGCCCACCAGGCGTCCGAACACTATCTCAAGGCGATCGAGACCATGGGTCCCATGCGGGCCGACCCGGTGCTACAGGGCGCGGCCCGGGGCAGCACCAACGTCTGGCCCACCGACGCCGAGTGGAAGTAACTCTTGCTCCCTATCTCCAGGGAGAGGACCCGTTAATATTCCCTTTCCCCCAGGGAGAGGGTAAGGATGAGGGTGAGAATGGCTAAAACGATTCTGCAGAGCAGCGAAGTTGCGACTCCCGCCGGCATCATGTCCCAGGGAGTAGCCGTCCCGGCCGGCCGTATGGTTTTCGCCTCCGGGCAGGTGGCCCGCGGAGTTGACGGCCAGCTAGTGGGCCGCGGCGACATCCGCGCCCAGACCCGCAAGGTCCTGGAGAATACGCAGGCGGTGCTGGCCGAGGCTGGCGCCACGCTGGACGACGTGGTGAAGGTGACCGTGTTTGTGACCAACATTGCGGAGCACTTCTCCGCCATTCACGAGGTGCGCGCCGAGTTTTTCAAGTCGGACTACCCGGCCAGCACTTTGGTCGAGATCAGCCGCCTCGTCGACCCCGACATGCTTATCGAAATCGAAGCGATTGCCGTCGTCCAGTAGACCGGCTCGCGACTAAGACGCAGGGGCAGGTTTGAAACCTGCCCACGGTGCTGACGACCTTAATCCAAGCGCTATTGGGAGCCGCGGCAAAAGTGTGGCGGCGCACAGCCGTGCGCCACGCTTCAGTTGACGAGTGTTTCCGAGGCTTAGCGGCTCTGCGCTGCGGCCACGCCGTCCGGCTCCAGATCGGCTTCCCACTGGCCGGGGAAGTTGTCCTGCGGCCGGTCCCCGCTCATGAACAGGTTGTCCTGCCGGCGCCACTCCTCTCGCGGCGTCTTGTAGTAGACCTCGATGCCGTTGCCATCCGGGTCCTTGATGTAGATGCCCTGCGACAGGCCGTGGTCCGACACCCGCTGGATGGGCCAGTTCTCTTCCTTCAGGTTGCTGTAGAAGTCGGACAGGTTCTCCAGACTGGCCATGGGCCAGGCCATGTGGTTCAGGTTCGCCGTGATGGACTAGAACTGCCCTCTCCAACCTCCATTTGCATTCATCTCCTGGGCATCGGCCTTAATTTGTTCGAGGCCGCCCTATAGTTTCTGGTCAGAGGCTGGTCTGACTCCTTGTGCCCCACCTCATCACTTGCGAACACACATTTTGTAGCGCCATGGTCGCTACATAGGCTGACCTGGACGGCAACGCTGGGACAAACCTTGGTAGGCCCAGCAAATATTCTCTTCGCCTTGCGGGGAGAATTCCAGATAAACAGCGAAGAGAGGTCTTTGATTCGTCAGACCTACGTTACCTGATCTTGTGCTCCTGATTTTCGGCGTCGAAGGTCGTCTCGATGTTTATTCCTGCACGTTTCGCATCTTGCCTGGCCGGGGATAGATGCCGCTTGCCCACAATCCTTGCACAGCCTTGCTTCCATGCGGCCTCGCCTGAGTGCATTCATCCGAAGCCGCTGGGCTTCCCTTCGCTGGTCAAGTCTGGGGTTAATGGTATTTTCAGGGTTCTTCCGGACTTGCAGCCTGGTAAATTCGAAGGTATGTTGAAACGTAGTTCTTCTGGAATACGCAGGGGGCAGGCGTATTGCAAAAGAAATTCCTTCCTGTCCTAATTTTTCTCAAATACGTTCGAAGTAACGTACTCGCTCCCAGTCGGTCACAGCCCGGCGGTAGGCCTCGGCTTCCGTGGCAAAGAAGTGAGTGTAATGCTCGACGACATCGGCGCCGAATGCCGAGCGGGCCAACGCGCTCCCCTGAAAGCGGTCATTTGCCTCTTCCAGGCTTGCCGGCAGCCTAGCCTCGTTGGGCGCCGAGTACACGTCTCCCAGACAGGCCGGCGGCGGCTCAATCCGTTCCTCGATGCCCGCCAATCCTGACGCTACTACTGCTGAGTAAGCGAGACAGGGATTCACGTCGGCGCCAGGAATCCTGCACTCGATCCGCAGGCTCTGACCTGCTCCCACCACACGGAACCCCGCTGTGCGGTTATCCGGCGACCACGCCAGCGCCGTGGGAGCCCAGCTGCCCGCCTGAAATCGCTTGTAGGAATTGACGGTCGGCGCATAGCAGACCATCAAATCCGGGGTGTACTTCATCCATCCACCCAGGAACCAGCGAAACACGTCGGAGCATGCTATCCCGGCCAGGTTAGCTTCCCCGGGGAAGGCATTGGTCAACTCCCCGTTGTTGCCTTTCCACAGACTTACATGCAGGTGGGAACTGGAACCCGCCTGGCCCGCGTCGGGCTTCGCCATAAAGGTGGCGCTGCACCCAAGCTGGTCCGAAATTTCCTTTACCGTATGCTTTAGAACCAGGTGTCGGTCCGCCATTTCCAGGACCGGCGCGTAGCGGATGTTCAGCTCATGCTGCCCCCGGCCAAACTCCCCCTTGGTTGATTCCACGGGCACCCCTGATGCGGCCAGGTGGCGGCGAAAGGCCCCGTTCAAGTCCTCGGAACGCGTGCCCTGCAGAAGGTGGTAATCCTCGAGGTA
>JAJEDS010000355.1 GCA_022821365.1 Dehalococcoidia bacterium
CACCGAATGCTTACAGGTAAACTGGATGAGATCATGGCCTACATCACTGATGCGCGCGGACCACGATATTTTCGCCTCTATTTGGGTGGCAGAGGTCCAACACTGGAAAGATATACTGATTGGGATCAAATAGGTAGCCGATCCAGCCGTTCCCGCTCATCTCGTGCAAACAGAAGTCAAACGCGATGAATCAGTTCAACACACCAATGGGCAAAGTCCTGATGGTCCAGGGCACTGCCTCCCATGTGGGGAAGAGTGTCCTGGTGTCCGCCCTTTGTCGTATTTTCCGCCAGGATGGGTTTCGGGTCGCGCCATTCAAGGCCCAGAACATGTCCAACAATTCATACGTTACCCGGGATGGCGGGGAGATAGGCCGGGCCCAGGCGGTACAGGCCGAGGCGGCCGGCGTTGAGGCGCGGGTGGAAATGAACCCGGTACTGCTGAAACCCGAGGCCGACCATATCGCCCAGGTGGTCCGCATGGGGCGTCCAATGGTGTCCGCCAGGGTGAGGGACTACTTCGGTCTCAAGGCCCAGTTGTGGGAGTCGGTTAGTTCATCCCTGGACACTCTCCGCAGCGAGTATGACATCGTCGTAATCGAAGGGGCCGGCAGCCCCGCGGAGATTAACCTGAAAGCCACCGAAATCGTCAACATGCGGGTGGCTCTGCATGCCAATTCACCGGTACTGCTTTGCGGCGACATTGACCGAGGTGGGGTGTTCGCCGCACTGGTGGGGACGCTGGAACTGCTGGAACCCCGGGAACGGGAGGTGATCAAGGGCTTCATCATTAACAAGTTTCGGGGCGATGCCAGCCTGCTGACCGACGGATTGACCATGCTGGAAGAACGTACCGGTATTCCGGTGGCCGGCGTGGTACACCATTATCGCGACATCCATATTCCTGAAGAAGACTCCGTGGCGCTGGACATTCCCCTGAGGTCGGAAGGCAGCAGCCAGGCGACTGTACTGGACATAGCTGTGGTCCAGTTACCGCACATTTCCAACTTTGATGACTTTGATCCCCTGACCCGAGAGCTCGGGGTAAGTCTGCGCTACGTCAGCAATGCCAACGAACTGGGGAAGCCCGACCTGGTTATCTTGCCTGGCAGCAAGACCACCATCCCTGACCTGGCCTGGATGAACGCCCAGGGGCTGAGTCGCGCCGTACAGGAACTCCACAAGGTCGGTACGGCCATTGTGGGAATCTGCGGCGGCTACCAGATGCTGGGGCAGCAATTGTTTGATCCCGATGGCATCGAATCTGCCTTCCCCGAGATGGAAGGGCTCGGGATTCTGCCCCTGACCACCGTGTTTGCCGGCACCAAGGAGACGCACCGGATTCATGGCGAGGTGGTTGAGGCTACCGGATTATTGAAGTTGGCTGGCCGCGCTTCCTTGACCGGCTACGAAATTCACATGGGCCGCACGACCGGCTAAGGTGTTGCTTTGCCGTTCTTGATCAACGACCGGACCGACGTTGCGGTGACCCCTGAAACAGCTTTCGATGGGGCGATGGACGAGTCTGGAAACGTTCTTGGGACCTACATTCACGGGCTGTTTCACAATGTGCAATTGCGCCGCGCCATACTGGAGAAGCTGGCTGAACGGAATGGTAAAGCGCTTCCCGCGGCCCCCGATATGGAAGCCATGGACACCGAGTTCGACAAGCTGGCCGACTGGGTGCGGAGCAGCCTGGACATGGATTTAATCTATGACATTACGGGGCTGAACCGAAATTTCGACCGGGTTGGACCCCCGTAAATGCCCGGAAAGGTGACCCTGGTGCTGGGCGGCATCCGTTCCGGGAAGAGCGCCTTCGCCGAAGAACTGGCAGGCCGTGCGGGGCAACGGATGCTGTACGTGGCGACGGGCCAGGCTCTCGACGATGAAATGGCGGAACGCATCCGCAAGCACCGGGAACGGCGGTCCGCCCACTGGAGAACCCTGGAAGAGCCACTTGCCCTGCCTGAATCACTGGACCGGTACTTTGAGTCGAATGGCGACATCGGAGTCATTTTGCTCGACTCGGTGGACGTTTGGGTTTCTAATTTGATGCTCGCCAGGGAAAAAGAGGAAACTGACGCCACTGAGAGCATTGCCCTGGAATCGCTGGATTCAACGTTGACACTGTGCCGGCAGAAGGTGATGCATGCCGTCCTGGTAAGCAGCGAGGTGGGCATGAGTCCCGTGTCTCCCAATCAACTGGGCCGGCAGTTCCAGGACTTGCTGGGAACGGTTAATCAAAGGGCAGGGGCCCAGGCTGACGAAGTATTCCTGGTGGTGGCTGGCATTCCGGTGAAGATAAAGCCGTCGTAATTTTGGAAGGTAGTTGATAAGCTATAATGGGTCGCAGGGCGCAAAGGGAGTAGGCAAAATGGAGCACCGATCTTTGCTCACCGACTACCTCAACGAGGCGATGGCGCTGGCCGAATATGAAGAACTGGAAGACGGCACACATTATGGACAAATTCCTCAATGCTGGGGGGTAATAGCTTTCAAAGAAACTTCGGAAGAATGTGAGGGGGAATTACGTTCCGTCCTGGAGGACTGGATATTGGCAGGCTTGCGATGGGGCGACTTCCTGCCTGTTGTTGCAGGAATTAATCTTAATGTAGAGAAAGTAAGTGAATCGGTGGAATACGTGTAGTCGCAGGCCATTTATTGCCAAATTAATTGCTCTTGGTTTTCATGGCCCTTACCCCGGTGGAAGACACCATTTTATTAGATATGAAGGTCGACGCCCCTCAATTCCTTCCAATAGCGAGTATTCTCCCCCTCAGGTAAGAATGCTGGTACGTCAAATAGAAGAGAGAATTGGAAGGAGAGTCTCTGCCGAGGAGTGGAACACTCTGCCATAATGTTAGTGGTTATAAGCATGAACTTTAATGCTTGAGCCAACTATCCGAATCAAATGCCGATTTCGGAATCTAGTGGATTCAATTACTACACATTCCTTACACTCTTTCATTGCCTCCGCCACCGTTCGCGCGCCTGGGGTGTGCGGCGAGTTGGCCCAGGGACTGCTGGGCAGCAGCTATTTCCTGGTAACTTGTCCGGTTGATTTCTTTTCCAGAGTCAGGGTGGACCTGTACCAGGAGCCGACAGGCGTTAATGTGCCGCCTCATTGCTCCAAGACTGCTTCCGCAGTGCAGCGGACCCTGGAATACCTGGGTTATGCTCATCTGGGCGCGAACATCTCCATCTCCAATCCCATCCCCCGCAGCAAGGGCTTCGGCAGCAGCAGCGCAGACTTGTCCGCCGCTATCACAGCTACTGGGCTGGCGCTGGGCATTGAACTCACTCCCGCCCAGGTGGGTCAACTGGCCCTCAAAGTGGAACCCACCGACGGCGTGATGTTTCCTGGCATCGTCATGTTTGACCATCGTGATGGGACGGTGGCGGAACAACTGGGTCCGCCCCCGCCAGTTGAGATAGTCGCCATCGACTTTGGTGGTGAAGTGGACACGCTGGCGTTCAACCAGGTTGACCGCAGCCCCCAATGGCGAGCAGTGCAAGGGGAGACGGATGAGGCTCTGACGCTGGTGCGTGAAGGCTTGAGGTTGGGCGATCCCTGGGCGCTGGGACGGGGCGCGACAAAGAGCGCGCTGGCAGCCCAGAAAGTCTTGTTTAAGCCTCGCCTTCCCGACGTCATCGCTTTTGCGCAGGCAGTGGGCGCGGTGGGCGTCAATGTGGCTCACAGCGGAACGGCCGTCGGCGTGTTGCTGGACGCTACCCAAAGGCGGGGCAAGTCCACTTTCCGGCAGGCCCGGCAGGCATTTCCCGAGGCGGAAGCCGTTTATCACCTTAGGTTGCTCGGCGGGGGCGTCCAACGGGTTTAGCGGGCCGCTTCCTCTGTATAGCTTTCAGCTATAATCCTTCCAGTTTGTTGTTGCGGTCCGGTCAACAAAAAGTCCACCAATCAAGGAGCATTTTCCAATGGCAGTACACGACCTTGCAATTATTGGCGGAGACGGCATCGGCCCGGAGGTGGTAGCCGAGGGCAAGAAAGTATTGGACTACCTCGCCAATAGCGTTCCGGATCTGGGTTTCAATTACACTGAGTTTCCCTGGGGTTCCGCCTATTACCGGGAAACCGGCAGGATGATGCCGGAGGACGGGCTGGAGCAGGTGGCTGCCAATGAAGCTATCCTGTTCGGCGCCGTGGGAG
>JAJEDS010000163.1 GCA_022821365.1 Dehalococcoidia bacterium
CGCCAAAACGCCGGTGGAGAACTACTCCCGGGGCATGAAGCAACGCTTGCACATCGCCCGGGGCCTGTTGACCGACCCGCCGGTTTTGTTCATGGACGAGCCAACCATTGGCATTGACCCCATCGGTGCCCAGGAGCTCAGGAATTACGTACCTGAACTGGCCAGTGAGGGCAAGACTATCCTGCTCACCACCCACTACATGGCCGAGGCCGACATGCTGTGCGATACCATCGCCATAATTGACCGGGGTGAACTGGCGGCCACCGGCACCCCCAGCGAAATCAAGCGCCAGTTCAGCCAGGTGGGAATCGTTGAGGTAACCGTAAACCGGCCCAGGGAGGACCTGGCGGCAAGAATATCTGAGCTTGAGGCCGTTGAGCGGGTGGAGTCGTCGGGGGAGGGCCCCTTCCAGAAACTTACGGTACTGGTGGCCTACGGCGTTGACCTGAGGGAGAGAATCGCGGACACCGTTGGCTCCGACAACATAGAAAGCCTGGTAGCTCGCGACCCAACCCTGGAGGAGGCGTACATCAACATATTGCAGCGATGAGGCGCTGCTCATAGCCTCGGTGCCCCCTGCCTGCTCGGTGACGCTCCAATCCCAATTGTCCGTCCCCAATTGGCCGAATTGCGCTGACCCGCGTAGCCAAATCTAGGGAACCTCTGCATTGTGCAACCGGGGAGATGGGCTACAGATAGACCAGGGAGAGGGGCCGGGGGTGAGGACTGCCCTTCATCTCGACCGGACCCTGAAGGTTAAAATCTACATCCCACTCTGGCTTCAGTTTAGTTTGGAGGCGACATCAACCCGATAGAGCAAGACAAGCAAGGGACCGGCTAGGACATTTGTGCCAGTGTCGCATCCGCCAGGATATAAGGGAGAATATCGGCAGTTGGCGCGATTCTGCCTCGCCTCTGGCCGGTTTGCAGACACTGGCTGAACTTCAGCGTCCCAGTCTGAAAATGCTCTTCAGTTTGTCGACAACCACCCTCCGCTTCAAGCCCTGGATAGCGCGGGTGATGGGTATTCCCTTGGGACACACCGCAGTGCATTCGAATATGGTATGGCAGCGCCACAGGCCCTGCTCGCTGGCGACCGTTTGGAGTCTCTGATTCCTGGCAACGTCCCGGCTGTCGGAAACCAGGGCGAAGGCCCGGTTCAAGGCGGCCGGCCCGAGGAAGCCCGAGTCCGGCCCCGCCACCGGGCAAGCGGAGTAGCAAAGCCCGCAATAGATGCACTCACGGTGGGGACTAATGGTCTGCCGTTCCCTGGAATCGGGCGACAGAACCACGGGCTCCTGAAGCCCCGGCCCGGGGGTCAGGCTGGGGTCCACTTGCCGCAAATGGTCAAAAAACACTCCTGGGTCGGTGACCAGGTCCCGAATCACTGGCAAGTGCCGCAGCGGCTGGACTCGCACCTTACCGCCTTCGCCTCCGGCCAGGGGCCCGAGCAAGGTTCCGCAGGCCAACCCTTCCCTGCCGTTTATGACGACGCCGCAGGTGCCGCACATTCCTACCCGGCAGGCCCTGCGGAAGGCCAGCGAGGGGTCCACGTTGCGCTGAACCCAGATGAGCGCGTCCAGCACGCTCATGGTATCTTCGACTATCGGTACGTCAAATTCCTGCCAGTAAGCCGTGGGATTTTGTTCCGGCGACCCGCGTCTTACTGACAGCGAAATGGTGTCCATTTGGCAGCCTCCCAGGCTATCCGGTCTTTTAGAGAATGAAGGCCAAAAGAGCCCAGGCTCCATAGATGAAAGTGCCAATGCCCAGCAGCCACAAGCCTGCCGTCATCCCTGCAGCGTGCCTGGCTGCCGGACCCCACTCCAGAAGGATGTTCCGCATCCCGTTCAGCCCGTGATACAGGACCAGGGCCAGCAGGGAGAAGTCGATGAATATAAACAACCCCTGAGCCAGGCGCTGTTTCACTATCTCGAACAGCACCAACTCCTCCTGGTGCCCCCGGACCACGTCGCCCAGGCCGGAAAAGTGGGTCATCCAAATGTGCACACCTACCAGGAATATCAGCAGGAAACCGCTGACCCGCTGGAGAAACCAGGGCCAGAACCCGGCGACTGCTTTTTGCTGTTGGCTCGTTAACGGAGCGGACATCTCCCACCGCTTTGCCTTTTCGGTCAGTTATCCCCTGAAAATCAGGGGCAGGCTGAAGTACCCGGCCACACCCGTTATTACAATGGTAAGCAGCATACAAATCCAGAACAGCAGCGCCTGCCGCTTGATGGCGATGCCCGCGTCGAACAGCAGCACCCGCACACCGTTCAAGGCGTGGTACAACACTGCAGCAATGAGAAACAGGTCCAGGACGACGAAAAAGGGCTTTTGAAGGATGATAAGGACGGTGTCGAAGGTGTCGGCTCCGGCCCGGGCCGTGGAAATCACTGCTATATGCAGGAAGAGGTAACCGACCAGGGCCACGCCGGTCAGCCGCTGCAGGAACCAGGCCCACCAGCCGGAACGGGTGCCCGAGTAACGGTCCTGGAAATTCCCGGCGTGCAGCGACAAAGTGCGAAAGGAAAAGGCCACCGGAGTCCCCTAGAAGAGTTCTGTTTCGGGCTTCTGTTCTTCGCCGATACGGCCGTACACCGGGGCCTTGAGTCCGTCGTACAGGGCCATCAGTTGCCGGTTAATGTCGTGGTTAACTTGCGTGAAGAAGCTGTTGCCGTGGATGTCGCCCTCCACCAGGAGCGGCCCCAACCGGTCCACTTCGAAGGTCCAGAGGGCCTCCGAAATGCCCAGCTCTTCCACCCAATACACTCCCAGGACCTTCTTGATAGCCCGCCCGTAAATCGCCCCCAGCCCATAACCCATCGTAGTGAGGCATACGGCGCCGTGCTTCTGGAAAACTTCCTGGTAAACCTGCTCCGACATTCCGGCCTTGCCGACCACGGCCTTGACGCCGAACTGCTCCAACAGCTGCGGCATGTACTGGGCGTAGCGGAAGCCGGCGGTGGCCTGGAGCGAGGCGACTTCAAACTCGCCAGGAGACACTTCCACGCCGGCGGGGGACGACTGCAGGCTGACATTGGTCAGTTCCTGAAGACTGATGGGCGGCGCATTCCCGTCAATCAGCATGTGCTTATAGACCCCATCCCGCGCGGTATAGACCGGTCCGCTGAGATATACCAGGTCTCCCATAGCCAACTTTTCGATGTCATTGGACGCCAGCGGGCATGTAAGCTGCCACTCCCTACCCTGACCTTGCGACACTACCAATCCTCCTGCTCCGGCGCCTGATGCGGGGTCCCTGGAAACCAACTGAAAAATCCCTTCCCCCTTGATGGGGAAAGCCGGGACGGGGTGAGAACTTGCCGAACATTGACCCCACCCTTAACTTCGATTCTCATCAGGCGTATTGAAATAGTTACCTACTCAATGCCTTCACGCCGGTAATACGGGGTAAACCATTGTGGGTCCTCGCGGAATTCGACCTCTCCGCTGGGGAAAACCCGGGCTACGGAACGGCGATAGGCCGTGCAGAACTGGGAAATCGCGATGGGCAGACCGCCGGTGTGGGTATAAGCAATTTCAACATGGACATCCAAAGCCGTGGTGTCGCCACCAACTCCCATGACACCGAACCCGGTCTGATTGGCCAATTGCCGCAGCTCCACTTCCAGGGCGGCCACATCGGGATCCGGATGCCGGTCGCCGATCAATCTCAGGCAAGCCGCCTCCTTGGAGAGGGTCACCGCCTGGTCCTTGGTGCCGCCCAGGCCAACCCCCACCACAACGGGAGGACAGGAAAGGCCGCGACGGGCGAACTCAGCCATGTTGTCCAGCAGGAACCGCTTTATTCCGTCGGTGCCGTCTGCGGGAAACAGCATCCGGTAATCGGTCCCGAACAGGCCCCCCTTATGCACGGCAATAATGTCGATCCAGTCACCGCCAGGTTCGAACGAGTAATCTATGTTGGGAGCAAAGACGCCCGTATTGTTCCCCGGGTTACGCCTGGTCAGCGGGTGGACCCGATTAGAACGCAATTGAATGTCCTGGGTTACGTCGGCTACCGCCTGGCGCAAAGCCCGTTCCAGGGCCACGACCCCACCGTCTATCCGGGCTTCGTTACCCAGCTTCACGTAGTAACGGGGCAGGCCGGTGTCCCCGCACATGGGTCGAGCGTCGGCCACTGCCAGCTTGGCGTTCTCCAGAATCTGGCCCAAGATGAAGTGGGCCAGGGGTTTGCTCTCCCGTTCCCAGGCCTCGCCAAAAGCCGCCAGGCCGTCCTGGGGCACCACGATTGCGGCCCGCTTGTTAGTCTCGTAAGCTACCTGGTAAATAAGCTCCCGCGAAATAGCGGTGGACGTGGTGGACATGGCATTACCCTTTGGCTGAATATTAGCGGCCCGCTTCGGGTTAGTCCGGCAAGCTGTCCCTCGCCGTACCCTCGACTCGCTAAACATACCATAAGGGTGATTCCATTGAAAGGACGCTGCCTGGGCAAGTTGCCGCCCTGTCGAATCTCTTCTATATTGTGCGAACGGAAAGGCAGGAAAGGCGCTGTCGTGCGACGGGCCCAGTCGAGGAAGGCATGCAGGAACAAATGTCTGCGGACATTCTGATAATCGGCGGCGGCGGAGCCGGGCTGATGGCGGCCCTCCACGCCTACCGGAAAAACCCCCTATTGAACGTCGTTATCATTGCCAAGGGCCAGATTGGCCAGAGCGGCTGCACTCGCATGGTGCAAGGCGGCTACAACGCGGTCCTTGACCCCAAGGATTCCTTCGAGCGGCACTTCGAAGACACCATTAGAGGCGGGGGATTTATTAACAACCAGGAACTGGCCTGGCTGCTGGTCAAACAGGCGCCCGGGATTATTGCCGAGCTGGAGTCCCTGGGGTGCTTTTTCGACCGGGACAGCCAGGGCTATATCTTCCAGAAGGCCTTCGCCGGACAGAGTTTCGACCGCACCGTCCACCGGGGAGACCTGACCGGCATCGAGATAATGTCCCGCCTGAAAGAGTACGTCCTGGCATCCAGCATGACCCTTCTGGACGAACACCGCGCCGTCTCGCTCCTGCACGATACGACCGGCGGAATTGCGGGAGCGCTGTTGCTCAACGTCCGTACCGGCGAGTTCATAACCGTGGCAGCCAGAGCCACCTTGATGGCCGCCGGGGGAGGCGCCAGGATGTACTCCTTCGCCGCTCCCTCACTGGAAAAATGCGGGGACGGCATGGCCCTGTGCTATTGGGCAGGCTGCGCTCTCCAGGACATGGAAATGTACCAGTTCCATCCCACCGGACTGGTTGCCGGACGTACCATCGTAACCGGCGCGGTCCTGGAGGAGGGGTTGAGGGGCGCGGGGGGCCACCTGCTGAATTACATGGGACAAAGGTACATGGAGCGATACGACCCCGAGCGAATGGAGCGCTCAACCAGGGACCTGGTATCCCGGGCGGGGTACCTGGAAATCCAGGGAGGACGGGGCACTCCCGACGGGGCCGTATTTCTGGATGTGTCCCACTTGGGCGTCGGATTCGTCGAACAGTCTTTCCCCGGGATGGTTGCCCGATGCCGGGAAGTAGGCTTTGACCTGGCCCGTGAACCGGTAAAAGTATGTCCCACCGCCCATTTCCACATGGGAGGCGTACGAATAGACGAACTTTGCCGCACTGGCCTGGACCGGCTTTTTGTAGCCGGTGAGGACTCGGGCGGCGTTCACGGGGCCAACCGGCTGGGCGGAAACGGGGTTGCCGAGTCCACCGTGTTTGGCGCTATAGCCGGGGACGCTATGGCCGAGTTCGTCGAAGACAGGACCCTGCCGACAGTTGCGCCCCGCCAGGTGGACTCTCTGGTGGCAGATGCTATTGTCCCATTCGGAGAGTCCGGCTCGGGCAATATATTCTCCATCCGCCAGGAGGTAGAGTCCCTGATGTGGGACAAAGGGGGGATTGTGCGCGATGGTCCGGGCCTTGAGGCGGCTCTCGCCTCGCTGGAAGAACTGGGCCAGCGCGCCGGAGCGGCTCCGGTGCCAGCGGTACGCCGGTACAACCAGGCCTGGCAGGAGTGGTTGGACGTTCGCAGCATAATAACAGTCGCGCAAGTCACCTGTCTGAGCGCGCTGGCCCGCCGGGAGTCCCGAGGCTCCCATTACCGCGCCGACTACCCTGAGTCAAATGATCACGACTGGCTTTGCAACGTAATGATTCAGCAGGATTCCCAGGGCCAGGCCAGCGTATGGCAGGAAGACGTGGAGTTCACCCGCCTGCGCCCCGGGAAGTAGCTGACTGGGCAACCTTGCCCGGCCCCTTTGCCGGAATCACCCTGGGGTGTCTGAATACAAGGCCCAGCGGAACTTCACCCACCCGGAGTCCCGGACTATGCCCGGCGCGGGAGGCTGGGACTTCCGGCAGTCCAACAACTGCCAGGCGGTGGTGGATGATAAGCCTCGGGTGATTGTGGAGGCTCGGGCCACCGGCGTTCCCTTGGACAAGCAGCAGGCGCCCGAAACCTGAAAAGCTGTCCGGATCATCGACCCGGACACAGGAGCCTGGAACCATCAGCGGGACCTGGTAGCCTTTGGCGTCATCGACGCCAAAGGCCAACTCAACAGGGTGCTACCACACCTCTTGGCAACCAGCCCGCCTGGATTTCCATCGTCCAGTTACCCTGTTTGTCGGGCTAAGTCAGATTTGTGAGAGTGATGACGATTGAATGCGCCAGCTCAGCCTGCATCCCTGACACCCTGATGCGATTGCCCAGGCAGCGTCTGGATGCTTCCGGCGAAGACCACCAACTTTCGATAAAGTTCGCGTGAAGAACCCGGGTACCTGACCACCTGTCCGACTGGAGAATGACATTTACAATCCGGATTTGCCTTGGCCGCCTCCTGGTACCCTGGCGCCGGTATGCTGGCTCCACGGCTGACCCTGGGTGGTCCCTCAGGTTTCTTAGGCATCCACCTTTGGGAGAACCGACCTGCCTATGCTATTAGAGGATAGAGTGGCCCGCATTACCGGCGCCGGTCGCGGCATAGGCCGTGCCATCGCCCTGGCCTTCGCCTGGGAAGGGACGTGAGTTATCGTCACTGGCCGCAATATTGCACGCCTGGCGGAGGTGGTTGACGAAATCCACTCTGCAGGAGGGACGGCGGCGGCCTTTTCCCTGGACGTAACAGACTACAGGGAGGCGTCCAGCGTAGTGGTAGAGGTAATAAGGAAAGGGGAAGCAATCGACCTCCTGGTCAACAACGCCGGCGTCATTACATACCACACGCCGGTGTGGGAAACGACCATGGAGCAGTGGGACGAGGTGATGAACACCAACCTGCGGGGCATGCACCAGGTCTGCCACGCAGTAACTCCTCACATGATAAGCAGGGGGCAGGGGACCATTATCAAGAATTGGTGTGTCTTGGAGCGGGCGATGGGATTCGAACCCACGACTTTTTGCTTGGGAAGCAAACACTCTACCACTGAGTTACGCCCGCCTGCTCCGCGTCATGATTATAACAGGAATCCGGGTACAGTTGGTAGCGAACCCAACGTCGCCACTACCTTTCGTCTCTGGGGGCATTTCCACTCCCCGGTTTGAATCCGGCTGCCACGCCAACCCAACCATCCTAAGACCCTCTGGGTAGTCCGGAGGCAGGTCCGCGAGCTTTTGCCAGGTGCTATAATGTGTGCCGTCATCGCAGAGTGAGTTGCGGATTTGACGCTGCCATTAACAAGACTGATGGGGGGATATCCTATGCGGTTAGCCTTTATCGGCGGTGGAACCATGGCCGAGGCCATCCTGGGCGGAGTCCTGTCAGCCGACCTGGCGCAACCCGGGGAAGTGGCCATTGGTGAACCCATCCCCCAACGCCGCGACTATCTTTCCGAGCGATACGGTGTCAACACCTGCCAGGACAATGTAGAGACGGCCGAGGGCGCCGACCTGGTAGTTATGGCCGTCAAGCCTCAGGACCTTCCCCATGTTTTCAGTCAGCTGGGCGGCAAGCTGGACAAGAAACAGGCTGCCTTGTCCATTGTAGCCGGCGCAAAGATGTCCACCCTGGCCCAGGGACTGGCCCACGAGTCCATCATCCGGGTAATGCCCAACACCCCTGCCCAGATCGGGTGTGGGATGACTTTGTGGACCTGCTCCGAACCGGTCAGCGACGATCACCGGGATATGGCCCGTTCCATGCTGGGTACCGTGGGCGAGGAAATCTACGTCAGCGACGAAAAATACCTTGACATGTCCACCGCCCTCAGCGCCAGCGGCCCCGCCTACGTGTTCATGTTCGTTGAGGCCCTGATAGACGCCGGGGTTTACGTGGGCCTGCCCCGGGACATGGCTCGTACCCTGGCCCTGCAGACTGTCTACGGCAGTGTGCGGCTGGTGATGGAAACGGGCCACCACCCCGGCGTGTTGAAAGAT
>JAJEDS010000294.1 GCA_022821365.1 Dehalococcoidia bacterium
GGACCGCTGGGACCGGCGGTTGCTGCTTGGAATCGGCAACGCGGGGGCTGCTGTAGTGGCCCTGGTTATGGCTTTGCTATTGTTGTTGGGGGGTCTGACCAACGTGTGGGTTGTGGTTGCCCTGGTGGGCGCGCTGGGCAGCATGTTCGCCTTTACCCTTACGGTACGTCAGACCTACACTTTCGATATCGTGGGCTCCGGCCTTTCCTTGAACGGCCTGGCGCTCGGCGCGATGGCGATGCAGTGTGGCGGCATCGTCGGCTCTCTCGCTTCAGGGGCATTGATTGAGGCTGCGGGGGCCGGTTGGCAATTTGTGGCTGCGGGCGCTTGTTACCTTTGCGCCGCGTTGGCCACCCTGGCCCTCCATAACCCGGGCCGATCTTCCCGCCAGATTGCCACATCGGTACTGAAGAATCTGGCGGGCTACCTGGCCCTGGTCCGAGGCCGACGTTTCCTGCTGGCGCTGATGGTGCTGACGGCCGTTACGGAAGTTCTGGGGTTTACCCACATGACCTTGTTGCCCGTGTTTGCCAAGGAGGTTGTTCACGTCGGTCCAACGGGACTGGGAGTCATGACCGCGTTTCGCCAGGCCGGGGGTCTGTTAGGGCTGTGGCTTCTGGCGGGCCTGGGAACCGCCAGGAAAAAGGGATTGATGATGTTCGCTACGGCCATCGGTTTTGGCGGTGGCCTAATGGCCTTCTCCCTGTCATCCAGCATTTATGTGTTCCTGGGTGTGCTATTGTTTGTCAACGCCTGCGCCATGGCCGTCGATACTCTCTACAAAACACTGATGCAGGGTCTGGTGTCGGACGAAGAACGGGGACGGGCCATGGGTTCCTGGGTCCTGAGTATCGGCTTTGCTCCGGTGGGACACGTTGGCGTGGGAGGCCTGGCGGGTGTGGTGGGAGCCCAAGGCGCGCTACTGATCAACGGCGCGATCCTGAGTGTAGTAAGTCTCATTACCATGATTGGAATGCCCAATATCAGGCGGCTGGATTAGGCTGTGCCTGGGATTCAGGCAATGAGGTTGACGCGCTTCTTCGTTGGCCTGCATACTCCACCTTGCAGCCTGGCTTGAAAATCGTTCCGTCGATGGCAAACTCCTCTTCGTCGAATGCCTGCCCAAAATCATTGCAGGCGGCGGGCGAAGGACCAGCGGGGCGGGACCCCATTCCACTGAGGAGAAGTGAACCTTGGCCGGACCATGTACGGGTCTCACCGTCCTGGATTTCTCACTGGGAATGCCGGGGGCTATCTGCACCCTGGTAATGGCCGACTATGGCGCCGAAGTAATCAAGATAGAACCCCCCGGCGGCGACCCCTTCCGCTTTCAGCCGGGATGGATTTCCTGGAACCGGGGGAAGAAAGGTATCGTCCTGAACCCTGGCACGGCAGAGGGCCGCGAGCAGGCTATCCAGCTGATCGGGGAAGCTGACGTATTGGTCGAGTCTTTCCGGCCGGGCGACATGGCAGCCTGGGGCCTGTCCTTCGACCAATTGTCCGAGCTAAACCCTCGGTTGATTTACTGTTCCATTACGGGATTCGGGCAGGAGGGTCCGCTTCGCAGGGTGAAGGGCTACGAAGGAGTCGTCGCGGCCAAGGCGGGCCGTATGCTGAATCTGCAAGGGCAGCCCAACCGGGATGGCCCTGTATATTCTGCGGTGCAAACCGGTAGCTGGCATGCCAGCCAGGCCGCCCTGCGCGGCATCATTGCCTCCCTCCGCGTGCGGGACCTGTGTGGACGGGGACAGTGGATACAGACCAGCATTGTCCAGGCCCTGGCCTCACCCCACGACAACAATGCAGGCGCCGGAGGGCTGGTAAATCTGCAACTGGCTCGTAAGGACCCGGAGCGATATCCGGTCAGGCCTCCCAGCAGAGGTCTCTCAACTATCGGGTACATTCCGGTCCGCACCAGAGACGGAGCGTGGCTGCAGCACGCCAACCAGCGGGTCCCACACATCCAGGGCCATCTCAAAGCCATTGGCCTGGGGCATCTGCTGGAGGACGAAAGGTTCGGGAAGGTCCCTGCCCTCAGCGTTGAAAACCGGGAACTGCTGCGCCGGGAGATCCTGGAGAAGCAATTGGAAAAAACCGCCGAAGAGTGGATGGAGATATACCTGGAGGACGGCGACATCGCCGCCGAACCCTACCGCAACAGCATCGCGGCCATGGACCATGCGGCGGTGGTAGCCAATGGTACGGTGGTAACCATCAACGATCCTCGTGTGGGCCCCTTGCGTACGCTCGCTCCCCTCTTCGACTTCAAGGCGACCCCGGGGGAGCCGAGTGGACCTTCGCCGGATGTGGGTCAGCACAACAGCGATGTGATTGGACGCGTGCCACGGAGGGCCGGTCCCGAAAGCACGCCGGCATCAGAAGCAGACAACTTAGAACCGCCGGCTCACCCCCTTTCGGGCGTTACCATACTGGACCTGGCCACAATCCAGGCCGGGCCTTACGGCGCCTCTCTACTGGCTGACTTGGGCGCGCGGGTTATCAAGGTTGACGCCACCGACCGGCGGCTGGACGAGGGACGGCGTTCCACCGCTCAGTCGATTGCGGAACCCCGGACCTACGCGGGGAAGGAAGGAATTCAAATAGACCTTCAAACCCCCGAAGGCAAGGAGATCATCCATAAGCTGATAGCTGAGGCTGACGTTCTCTCTCACAACTTCCGCCTCGGCGTTCCCGAGCGGCTCCAGATAGACTGGGACACTTGCAGGAAAATCAATCCCCGCCTGGTACACGTTTGGATGGGTACCTATGGCGAACAAGGGGAACACGCGCGCCGGCCAGGAGCCCATCCTATTCCAGGGGCAATTATGGGTGGGGCCATGCGCCAAATGGGACGCGGCATGCCTCCACCGCCAGAAAAGGAGATGGATGTTGAGGAAGTTGTAGAGGCTACCCGCTGGATGATGAAATCCAACTGGGGGCCGGACCAGAACACCTCTCCGGCCGTAGCCAATGCTATCATTATGGGCCTCCGGGCGAGAGACCTCACGGGCAAAGGACAGCCAGTCCATGTCAACATGCTAAACGCTAACGCGTGGACCAACGCCGATGAGTACTTCGATTTTGAAAACCGCCCGCCCATCGCCTTGCCCGATGAGGAAATCCACGGCCTTCACGCCCTGTACCGCCTTTATCGCTGCCGCCCAGGGTGGGTGTTCCTGGGCTGCCTGTTCCAGGACGAATGGGAAGCCTTCTGCCACGCTGTCCAGCGAGAGGATCTTATTGACGATCCCAGATTCTCAAGTCGCGAGGCCCGGCTGTCCAACGATGAGGATTTAATCCAAGAGATTTCTGCGATTTTCGCGGGAGGCGATGCCGCCGAGTGGGAAGAACTGTTGATCGGCGCTGACGTTGGCTGTGTCCAGGCCGACGAAGCCCTGGAGGGGGACTTTTATGCAGACCACCCTCACGCAAAGGCGAATGCGCTGAGCGTCGAAGTGGAGCACCCGTATATCGGAAAGTATCTCCGGTACGGCGGCCTGGTCGAATTTTCATTGACCCCGGGACTTTACCGGACTTCCATCCAGGTCGGCCAGCACACCAGGCCCATTCTCCGGGAAATCGGTTACAGCGACGAAGAAATTGAGCACCTCGGAAGCAGGGGAGTCGTTCAGTGGGCGGACCCTTCTGTTGGCGGTGAGCCTTAAGGGGAAAGTTCCATTAATCGGTAACAGGGGCCGTATCCGGTTGCACCGGGGACGTTAGAATTGGCAGTATTAGTCAGCTTCGACATTGACGGAACGTTGGAAGCGGGAGACCCGCCGGGACCGATTACCATGGGAATGGTCAGGAAGGCGAAGGAGCATGGGTGCATTGTCGGCAGTTCATCGGACCGGCCGCTTCCGGTCCAACAGTCCATCTGGGACAGGCACGGAATCGAGGTTAGCTTCGTATCATCAAAGCAAACCCTTCGCGACGTGAAGTCGCGGTTTCCTGCGGACGAGTACTACCATATCGGCGACACGGAGTTGGACCGCCAGTTTGCGGAGGAAGCCGGGTTCCGTTTCCTGTGGATGGATGACGGTGGCAGCAAGCCGTGGCTTGCCGGAGGAAATAACGAGGACAATTAGGACCATGTTCCGCGGCGAATCATAGCTCGGAGACCTCTTGCAGTCTGCTCTTCAGACGACCTCGTCCGAGCCGCGACAAGACGCAGGCGCAAGAAATAGATGACCTCGAAGACAGAAATTTTTGTGTACGCACTCAGCTGAAGACTTCCCCTGGAGGGTACATCCATGTCAACAATCCCGGGCCTCGAACGACCTGCACCGGTTCCCAATGAGCTAACCCAACCCTTCTGGGACGCCTGCAATGAACGCAGGCTGGTGCTTCAGAACTGCACTGCCTGCGACCGGCTGCATTATCCCCCAGCCGCAAGGTGCAACAAGTGCGGCTCCGGCGAAAGCTTCGAGTGGAAAGAGGTAGAAGGAAAGGGCCACATCGACGTTTTCATGGTGATACGAGACTCGCGCATTCGGGGATTCCGGTCGGCGCAGCCCATCAACTTCGCCGTCATAACCCTGGACGAAGACCCGGGAATCAACTTCCTTTCAAACCTTCCTGGTACCCCGCCGGGTGAAGTGCCCCCAGGCGCTCCGGTGGAACTGATATTTGAAGAGACCAACACCGGTCAATTGGTGCACGAGTGGCAGGTGGTTTCCTGACCGGCCGGGCCACCGAGAAAAGTACACCTAACGCCCACCTAAAGAGGAATTGAGATGGTTAGCGACACAAGCTGGATGAGAAATCGGGAAGGGATGGGAGTCTGGGAGCACCGCGGCAAGGTTGCCGTGGTAGGTTGGGGTCAGTCCCATATGGACCGGCGGTGGGACGGCGTAACCATGGACCGCAGCTGCGGCGGCTTGACCAAAGAAGCGTGTCTCAAGGCAATCGCCGACGCCGGGTTGTCGCTGGACGACATTGACGGGCTCATTACCAGTCGGGAAACCCGGGCCGAGCAAACCTGGGCCCCGCGCCCCTATTTTGACCCGCCCTACGACACCGAAGACGGACTGACCTTCACTTCCGCTGACTGGATTCAGCGGGAACTGGGGCTGAAGAATGTAAAATATCTCAAGTCCGACGCTCCCTACATCGGGCCGATGATGGGCCTGGCTGCCCAGGCCGTAGGTGACGGTCTGTGTGAAACCGCCCTTGTCTGGTACCCGATGGTGAACCTGGAAGGCAGGTACGGGCATAACAACCCGCAAAATCTGAACCAGGAGGCCCCCGGGGCCACGGCCTTCAGCCTGCCCTGGGGCTACCAGAACGGCGCCATGTTCAACAACCTGGTCGTCTTTCTGCAATACTGCAAGAAGTACGGCAAGACTCACGACGGGCTGGCTCCACTCTGTCTGAACCTTCGTCGCAACGGACTGATGACTGACTGGGGTTACTACGCCCTCCATGAGCCCTATCAACTTACCCGCGAGGACTATCTGAACGGGCGGGTCATCGAAGAACCCCTGGTCATTTACGACTGTGACCGGCCGGTTAACACCTGCGCTGCCTTCATTTTCACTACTGCCGAACGGGCCAAGGACCTGAGGCAGAAGCCGGTCTACGTCCTGAACCATGCCCAGAACAACGGCAGGGGCCGGAGCACCATGGCAACCCTTGAGGAACACCAGGAGGCCGTGGCCAGCCTGGCAAGAAAAATGTGGGAAGGTTCGGGTCTGGGCCCCAACGACGTCGATGTCTTCAATCCCTACGACGGCTACCTGACCTTTACCCAGCAGTTCCTTGAAGGATTCCAGTGGCACGGCGTCAAGTGGGGCGAGGCCCA
>JAJEDS010000223.1 GCA_022821365.1 Dehalococcoidia bacterium
CCCTCCCGTCATCGCCCGCATAGAAGACGACTGCGTCCTGCTGGACCCTCGTACCGTGCTTCCCGACCAGGAAAACCGGTTACTGGAAGGGTTGTTAAGGGCGCTGAAGTAGGGGCGACTCGCGAATCGCCCCTTCCCCGGCAGGCAGGAAACGGCGCTGCATTGCCCATTGGACCGGCCAGCCTGGAATTGGTCTAAAAGTACGCAGATGACTGCTATTGAGGGCAGGGGCAATCCCGTCGTTCCCGAGCCGGCGGGAACCTCGCACCTGGCAGGGACAGCAGATGAGGGGAAGGTTGCCTATCGCGACCACACTGCAACTGTTCGCCATGATGTTGACTCTGGACAGCTCAAGCATCCGCCCCCGCCTGGTTTCGTCGTTAACCCATTCCTGGAGTGAAATACACCGGCATGACCGATTACCTGATAGTGCACGACGCGGGCCAGGGCGCCTGGTTCTGGAACAAGGTCTGGGGTGGCGTTACCGCCCCGGCAGAACATCCTCCCAGGCTCTACACTCCCCGCTACTCCAGCCAGTTCTATATCCTCAACCTGCCCGGCCACGGCGACGATGAGGAGGGCGACACCGCGGACGTCCGCCTCGACGAGTGCGTCCAGGCCATAGCTCGTGCCGTGGAACGCAGGGGAATGAAGGACCTGGTTCTGGTCGGCCACGGCGTCGGCGGGTTGATCGCTGCCCAGGCCGCCGGTCTGCTGCCCGAACCCCCCAGGAGGCTGGTTATGATCGCCGGCGTGGTGCCCGAAAGGAACCGGGCTCCCCTTTCCCGCTTGCCCGGGCCCGTCCGCAAGTGTTTTTCCCCCCGCATCGGCTTGAACACCATGCTGGGAAAAGACGTCCGGCTCACTCCTTCGGTCATCTCAAAATATCTCTGCAACGGCATGGAGCCCCGCGAAATCAACCGGGCCCTCGGCTACTTTGGCCCCCTGCCCACCAGGCTGATGAAGACTGAGGTTGACCTGCAATTCTCAGACCTGCCCTGCCCGGTCAGCTACGTTATCCTCGACCGGGACCGGATGTTGACCCCCAGCCTGCAGGTGGCTATGGCCAGGCTGATACCCAACGTTGACATCCTGCACCTCGATGCTTGTCACCAGGCCCCCCTCCAGTCGCCGCTTGAAACGGGCCAACTCCTCCTCTCCCTCCAAGGTTAGGGAGAGGCGAACGCCATGCCTCCTCGTGCCGGCGCTGTGCTAGACTGAGCAATGTCCTTCGTTGCAGACCTGCATCTCCATTCCTCGTACGCCTATGCCACCAGTCCCGCCCTGACCCTGGATAACCTGGCCGCCTGGGCACGCCTCAAGGGCATTGACCTCCTCGCCACCGCCGACTTCACCCACCCCCTCTGGCTCCGGCAGCTGAAGGACAACCTTAACGAGGGCCCCAACGGCGCCTACCACTACAACGGCGTCAACTTCGTGATGGGCGCCGAGGTAAGCTGCGTATTCAAGCAGGACGGCCGCGGCCGCAGGGTCCACCTGCTCATCTACGCCCCCGACATTGCCGCGGCTGAAGCCCTGACGGTGGAGTACGCGAAGCACGGCAACCTCCAGTCCGACGGCCGGCCCACCCTCTCCCTCTCAGCCAGGGACGCCGTCTACCTTACTCTCGACACCGACCCGGACTGCCTCGTCGTTCCCGCCCACGCGTGGACACCTTGGTACGGCATCTTTGGCTCCAGGTCCGGCTTCGACAGCCTCTCCGAAGCCTTTGGCGATATGGTCGGCCACGTCCCCGCCATTGAGACCGGTCTCTCCAGCGACCCCGAGATGAACTGGCGCGTGCCCGACCTGGCAGACAAGGCCATCGTCTCCTTCTCCGACGCCCATTCCCTACCTCGGCTGGGCCGCGAACTCACGGTCTTTCAGGGTGAACCCACCTTCCAGGGGCTGTACCAGGGCCTTAGTGAAGATCGAGTTGAGTACACGGTCGAGCTGTACCCGGAGGAGGGCAAGTACCACTTCGACGGCCACCGCAAGTGTGGTATCAGCCTCCACCCCGACAACACCATCCGCGAAGGAAACGCCTGCCCAGAGTGCGGCCGCCCCCTGACCCTTGGCGTGCTCCACCGAACCCTCGACCTGCAGGCGCCAGCGGGCGAGGCAGAACCCGGCGACACCCACGCTCACCTGGACACCGGCGCCGCCTCCCTGCCCGCCAACGCGGTACTATCCCAAGCGGGACGGCCCCCCTTCGTCCGGATGGTTCCCCTCGTTGACATAATCTCGGCCGTCCTGGGTCGCGGTCCCAATACCAGGGGAGTACAGCGCATCTATGCCGACATAGTCTCCACCACAGGCTCGGAACTGAGCGCCCTCCTCCGGTCAACCGAATCCGAACTGGCCGCCGCCTGCGGCGAAGCCCTGGATTCCGCCATCATCAAGGGCAGGACCGGCGACATTCAGGTTGAACCAGGCTACGACGGCGTCTACGGCAAACTATCCATCCCTCCTTCAACCTGATCGAGCCAGAGAAACCGGGGAAACCAGGGAAACATATACCCTGACCCCTATGCTAAAATTCGGCAAACCCACTCTCGGGGTCGTGGGCCACTCTACCGGCAGGGTTAGTTGCAGCGATGGACGTAGAAATCCGCAGGATGACGACGGATGACATAGACCAGGTAATTGAAATCGAGCGAGAGGCTTTCGCGCCCCTCTTTATGGGCGCATCCCTCAAGCGCGATGTCAACAACAAGTACGCCCGGTACCTGGTAGCGTTCCAGCCGGAAGACACAGACGCCGAACCGGAACAGGTTACCGAGGATCTGCCCCAGGCCCCCGAAGGTTCGGTAGATGCGTCCCTGTGGGGCAGGATGGTCAGGGGAGTGAGGGGGATGGTAGGCCGGCAGCCCGCCTCCGACTCCCAATCCCGCGACATTGCCGGTTACGTTGGGCTGTGGTTCCAGGGAAACGAGACCCATATAACCGAAATCGCCGTCAGGGAGGAATTGCGCGGCAACGGCATCGGCGAACTCCTCTTGATCGGTTCCGTGCGTGTCGCCCTGGAACACGGGTCAACGGTCCTGACCCTGGAAGCCAGGGTTTCCAATTTCATCGCCCAGAGGCTCTACGAGAAATACGGCTTCAGGGAAGTGGGGATCAGGAAGAACTACTACTCGGATAACAGGGAGGACGCGGTCATAATGACCACCAGCCCCATCCACACTGCCGAATACCGGGAAAAATTTCGCCAATTGCAGGAGACTTACCTCGACCGGTGGGGCGAATTGAAGATCGAAATTTGACATTGCTTACTTAGTCCATAGAGAACATCGCCTTTATTCAATCCATAGCCAGAGCAAGAGATCAGCCCGGGACCGTAGCAGCGGTCAGACCCCCAGGAATCCCCTCGGTTGCACTCCCCTCAGCCAAAGAGTGTGGTTCCGCCTTGTATCACATGCCGGAAGCCCGACTTGTGCTGCGGCACGGCAAGGTTGACCCATAGTAACCCCCTTGTTAGAATTGCCGGAGTGTTTTCAAAAATGGGGCCTGAATGTTAGTCATCGGCCTGACCGGCGGAATCGGCACCGGCAAAACTGAAGTGTCCAGACTGCTGGAGCAACTGGGAGCAACGGTAATCAACGCGGACCAGGTGGGCCACGAGGCCTACACTCCCCATTCCGAGGCCTGGCAGGAAGTGGTCAGGACTTTCGGCGAAGACATTCTCCAGGAAAACGGTGAGATTGACCGCCGGAAGCTGGGAGGAATTGTCTTCGCAGATCCTGGGCAGTTGGCGACGTTGAACGGGATAATGCACCCCAGAATGGCTGCCATTGTCAAGGACAAGCTGGGAGTCCTGGAGATCCAGGGGAACGATGTAGCCGTGGTTGAGGCGGCGGTGCTGTTTGAAGCCGGTTGGGACGCGCTGGTTGGCGAGGTCTGGACCACCGAATCCCTGTCGGAAAAGGTGGTAGAGAGGCTGCAACAGCGGAACGGTTTCGCCCCTGAGGAGATCCGCAAGCGGATTGCCTCGCAGATGCCGTCCGAGGAACGGGCCCGCCGTGCCGACGAGGTAATATCAAACGACGGCGGCCTGGAAGACCTGGAAACCGCGGTCCGGGAAGTTTGGAAACGCAGAGTCGAAGGAAGGATTGAACGAACATAATGGTAGAAGCGGTTGAGTCCGAACAGAATGAACCCCAATACAAGGAATATGCTATTGAAGAGTTTCTGGTTCGTAGCGAACCTTACTATCGCCCGGTAGGCGATGAGCTGGAACTCTTTACGGCTGCCTACAACCAGCACATTCCGGTGCTGCTTAAAGGCCCCACGGGTTGCGGGAAGACCCGTTTCGTCGAATATATGGCCTGGAAACTCGGGCGTCCGATGACTGTGGTGCGCCCCGTAGATGGGGGACGACCCGCCCAGGACCTGCGGGAAGGCGAGGTCCGCGTACCTCTGGTGACTATCGCCTGTCACGAAGACCTCACCGCCAGCGACCTGGTGGGACGCTATCTCCTGGACTCGGATGGGACCCGCTGGATAGACGGCCCCATGACTCGTGCGGTTAAGGCCGGAGCCATACTCTATCTGGACGAAGTGGTGGAAGCCCGTAAGGACA
>JAJEDS010000153.1 GCA_022821365.1 Dehalococcoidia bacterium
AACCGGCCCCGTGTTGCACATGGTCAACGTGGAAATGTGTATGCGGGACACCGCAACAGGACAGACTTGGTACTACGATGAGGAAGTAATCAACAATATTCTGGAAAGTTACGAACCAAAAGAATCTCCAGAATGACGCCACGCAAAGCCCCTACATTGAGAAGCCCCGGCCAATTGGCCGGGGCTTCTCATCTGGTAAGATTGAATGGTGAGGTTGGGTTTTGGTTACTTTCGTATATAATTCCCAAAAATAAACTAGGGTTTCACAGCGCATTAAATAGACAAACGAAAAAGCGGCCCGCCAACCGGCGGGCCGCTCTGATTTTCCCGAAACCCAAATCCCCTACTTAAAATGCGGAATAACATCCTCGCTAAGGCACTTCAACGTGTCCATCACCACCTCGCGGGGGACGGAGGCGGTCCAGTTGCATTCGAACATAATCTCGTCGGTGGTGAAGGCTTCGCGGAACATGTGGATTTTTTCGACCACCTCTTCCGGCGTGCCGAAGAGGTTGACCTCCTCGGTGGCCTCGGGGCCGGCGCTGCCGGCGTCGGTGCTGCCGATGGCGATGCGGCCGGCGTAGTAGAGGCGGGCCAGGTTCATCAGGTGTTCCACCCGTTCGTCGGCCTTTTTCTGGGTCTTGGCCACCAGGGTGGGCACCCGCACCACGGTGGTGGGTTCGCCCTCGTGCCCTGCGTCTATGTAGGCCTGGCGATAGGCCTTGACGTCCTCGCGCAGGACGGCGGAGCCCCGCAGGTTGTGGGGCGAGCTTCCGGCGCCGATGGCAATCTTGTAGCCCTGCTCGCCCATGGGGACGAAGCTCTCCTGGCTGTCCACCGGCAGCAGCATGGGCAGGGGATTCTGCACCGGCTTGGGGATGCTCATGTAGCCCTCGTAGAAGGCGGGGTAGTTAAAGTACTTGCCTTCGAAGCCGGAGAACCGGTCTTCTTCCCACAGCTGCTTCAGCAGGGCCAGGTACTCGAAGAAGTACTCCCGCCGCTCGTCGGAACCGCGCGTGCGGGCGCCGGGGCCGTAGATGAAGCGTCCCTCGCTGATCTGGTCCACAATGGAGACTTGCTCGGCTACCTGGAAAGGGTCCTCAGGCTGGAGGTTGTCGAAAGCGTACCGCTCGTGGGGCAGGGCCCGCTCGGAGACGGTCTCGCCGGGCAGCCTCAGGGTGGGCCGGTGGATGGAGGTGCCAATTCTTATGTTCTTCGTATGATTGGCGACGATGGCGGACAGCATGATGGGCTGGGGGTCCATGCTGCCCTGGATGGAGAAGTGGCTGCCGCCGAACCAGACATAGTCCCAGCCGGCGTCCTCGATGTGGTCGATTTCCTGGAAATTTTGCTTGTAGGCTGCGGACTCCAGCAGCTTTCCGCCCTGGTATTCCGGGTCCCAGGGTACTCTCCCGCCCTCGTACATGGCGTTCCAGGTAGTAAACAGTCCAAAGTCCATGGTGGCTCCTCCTGTTCCACTTTGTGATTGCGGTGGTGTGTTGACCTGATGATAGACCCGTTGCCAAGCAGCGTCAACGGCGTTTTCCGCGCAAATGGACGTCGCCCCGTTGCCGAATCACGTCAAAAGCTTCCCGCCACGTTGACAATGGTTCCACCAGTTACGATAATAACGGCCAAAGGTCTCTGCAAGGGAAACAGAGAAGGGTTTGCCCGATTCCAAACCAGGAAGGATTAGCCCCGATTTTACAGGCAGCAACAAGGAGGAATATGGCTGAAGACATTGCATTGATGGCTCACCTTATGCGCCGCGCCGGCTTCGGCGCAACCCGGGAGGAACTGGAGGAACGGGCGGAGAAGGGCTACGACGCCACCGTCGAAGAACTGCTTGATCCCGATTCGGTGGTAGGCGCCGACCGCCTGGAGTTCCTGCGCTATCACCCGTCCTTCTGGAAGCCCTTTACATCCCCGGGCATGGGCGCCGCCACCTGGGTGCATAACCTGATGAACACCGAGCGGGTCCTGGAAGAGAAGATGGTGTTGTTCTGGCACCATGTTTTCGCCACCGGGGGATCGAAGCTGGACCACTGGCACGAGATGGTCAACCAGATAGATATGTTCCGCCAGTACGCCATGGGCAACTATCGGGAGTTGCTGGTGGAGTTGGCGAAGAATCCGGCCATGATTTACTGGCTGGACAACTGCGACAACCATTCCTACGCCGTTAACGAGAACTGGGGCCGCGAACTGCTGGAACTGTTCAGCATGGGCGTGGGCAACTACACCGAGGACGACGTGCGGGAATGTTCCCGGGCCTTCACCGGCTGGACCATTGCCGCCACCATACCCCGCACGGCCCACGGCCGCTACGACTGGCAGTTCGAATACCAGGAAGAGGACCACGACCAAGGGGAAAAGACCTTCCTGGGCCATACGGGCAACTTCAACGGCGAGGACATTATAGATATTGTCTGCGCCCAGCCGGCTACGGCCCGGTTTATCGCCCGACACCTGTACAACTTCTTTGTGGCCGACGAGCCGCAGGTCCCCTCTTGGCTGGATGTTCCCCCCAGGGACCCGGAGGCCATTGACACCCTGGCCAAGGCCTTTGTGGACTCCGGCTACGAGATGACGGAAGTGTTGCGGGTATTGTTCAAGTCCGACTTCTTCAAGGAAGCCCGCTTCGCCAAGATCAAGAGTCCCGCCGAGGTAATGGTGGGAACCCTGCGCATGGTGGGCGGCTACAAGTTCCCGGCGCCGGGCATCGGCAACCTGTCCAAGGAAGCCGGTTACATGGGCCAGGAACTGCTGAATCCCCCCAGCGTGGAGGGGTGGCACACGGGCGCCGAGTGGATCAACAGCGGCACCCTGATGAAGCGGATCAACTTCGTGGCGGACCGCATCGGCGACACCAGCAAGCCCGGCGTCCGGGCCATCGTCAACCGCTTGAAGGCGCGGGGCGACATGGAGCCGGGAGAGTTCGTTGACGCCTGCCTGGACCTGATGGGCCCCATGATCGTGCAGGAGGACAACCGGCAGCAGCTGGTCAACCACGCCCGGGAGACGGGAACCCTCACCTGGGGCGATGAAGCCCTGGCCAGGGCCCGGGTGGGCGAGATGCTCCAGTTGGTTGTATCTTTACGCGAATACCAGTATGCTTAGGCAGAAAGGCATCAGATACTTGTCGCCGACCAGTTAAAATTCCGCTGGTTGGGCCAGCAAGGAGATAGGAGATGACCAGCAACAAGAAAGACCCTGTTTTGGTAGTACTGCAGCTTTCCGGCGGGAATGACTATCTGAATACCGTCATCCCGTACACCGACCCCCTGTACCGGGATAACCGCACCACGGTGGGGATTCCCGACGAGGAGATCATCCGCATCAATGACGAGCTGGGTTTCCACCCCAGCATGAGGGTGATGCAGGAGATATTCGACCGGGGCGAACTGGCCGTCATCCACGGCGTGGGCTACCCCGACTCTCCGCGTTCCCACTTCCGGTCCATGGACATCTGGCACACCTGCGAGCC
>JAJEDS010000261.1 GCA_022821365.1 Dehalococcoidia bacterium
CCCACGACCTGGAGCGTATCGCCGACCGGGCCACCAATATCGCCGAGCGAGTAATGTTCTTGGTAACCGGGCAAGTAAGGAAGGAAAAACGCAGCAAGTATTGATCCAGCACCGCTACTCAAACAATAGAGTTGCTGCAAGAGGTTCTGGGGCGGACGTACAAGCTGCCCCAGACTTGCTTTCTACCATTTGGTCCCAAGTGTCACTCGTGTGGCGCTCCTCTACGCAAGACCTATGCGATCAACGCCAGCTGCTGGCTTTGGCGAGGCGAGTTTAACTCCCTTGCCGGGGTGACGGAGGGCAGCCTGTAGCGGCGCCTCGCTTCGTCTACTATCCCCAATACTGACTGGGTATATTCCTGGCTCGCATAAGTGTTTCGGTACAGGTTCTGGTATCCTGCCGTCAGGTGCGGATAGGACTCCCGCAGCATGGGCATGAACCATTCCCTGGAACCCGGCTTCAGGAACAGCAGGTTTGCCGAAAGGAACTGGGCCCGGTGCCGTGCCGCTGCCTGGACGGTGGCGTTGATTTCCTCCGTACTGTCGGAGATGCCGGGCAGCAGGGGCGCCATCATCACGCCGGCGGGGACGCCGCTTTCCACCAGGAACTGCATGGCTTCCAGCCGCGCGATGGGGTTTGGCGTTCCCGGCTCCGTCCGCTTCCAAACCGTTTCATCCACACTTCCAACGCTGAAAATTACCTGCACATCGGCGGCGTGGTACAACTCCAGCAGAACGTCCACATCCCGCCGCGCCAGCACACCCTTGGTGGTGATTGAAGCCGGGTTGCGAAACTCGGCCAACACCTGAATCAGTTGCCTCGTCAGCCTGTACTGGGCTTCCGCGGGTTCATAGGGGTCCGAGGCGGTACCAATGGCCACCGGCTCGCCCCTCCAGCGAGGCTTCCGCAGTTCCTCCCGCAGCACCTGGGGGGCATTGATCTTTGCGAACACCCGCTGATCGAACTCATTACCCGAATTCATGCCCCAGAACTCGTGGGTGGGGCGCGCGTAACAGTAGCGGCAGGCATGACGGCATCCGCGGTAGGGGTTCAGGGTCCACCGGAATGGAAACCCGGGAACATCTATGCGGTTCAACAGGGTCTTGCAGGTTATCTCCTGTACCTCAGCCTGGGCCATAACGTCACTCCATTTCCAAGCGTGTAGAACAACTGTGCTAATAGTACAGATGTTCGCACAAGGTGTCAACTCTTTCAGACAGAGCGATTAAGTTCCGATTGCCGAGTTCCGTACGCTGTTTCATTGCCGGAGTGGCTCTAACACAGAGCCGCAGAGTACGCAGGGGCTCGCAGAGAGACTCCGTGCGGCTCTGCGTTCTCTGCGGCTCTGCGGTTAATCAAATCCCAAGAGTGCGTTTGCCCTGGGGCTGCCGAACCCCTTCGTTGACACCCGCCTACCCCAACCCTAGAATTCAGGCAGCCCCACGCAGGAGCGTTAGCTTGTCTACCAGGTATGGAATTTCCGTTACTCTTGACCCCGTCTTTACCGCCGGGCTGCATAGAGCGCGGCAGGTAATTTGCAGCCAGTACGGTTGCTGGGCGGCGGAGATGCACTCGGTCCACCTTCCCTTGACCGGCTATTTCTCCTGTCCTGAGCAGGAAACTCCGTCCCTGGCAGTTATCCTGGAAAGGATTGTCGGAGAGTTTCGGCAGGAACACCAGGAAGTATCCCTTGAGACCGTGGGAGTCAATTCCGAGACCGAGGGCAAGGGAAGTGTGTTCCTGGAGTTCGTCGATGGAGACGGCCCTTATCCAGGAACTGGGGCTGTCAGTCTTTTACAGGCCGACGTAGCGGAGGCCCTGAACCGTTTGAACCTGGTGGTAGGAGGGGAATCGCTTCCTCTGCGCTTCGCATTGTTGCAGTATTCGGGACTACCAGCGCAGGTCTTCCAGAGCGCTGCCCGATTTGCCGTGGGTGTGGTGAGCGGACTTAATCTTCCTTCACGGGTATCCGTCTCAGAACTGGCCCTTTTCCGCTACGAGTCCGCCGCCGATGAAGGCTGGGACGAAGGAGCCTGGGCCACCGATTTGAGCTGGCAGATTGTCAACAGCTATCCGCTTCTACCTGCCCGGTACCCCTAGCGAAAGGGGCCAAATTCCTGTTTATCCTGTCCATTCATGTCCGAATCTCATTCCAGGGAGGATTGACTCATGACCACCACCGCTAAACCCGCCACCAAGCCCACCACCCGCCTGCGGGAACTGCTGGCAGCCGATGGACTGACTGTAGCACCCTTTATCCTTAATGCCCTGCACGCCCGCATTGCAGAGTCGGTAGGCTTCAACGCCGTCTATATGACCGGCGCCGGCACTTCGGCCGAGAAGGGCTTTCCCGACGTGGGGATGCTTACCATGACCGAGATGGTCACCAATGCGAGGTACATCGGCAACGCCGTCGACATACCCGTCATCTGCGACGCCGACACGGGCTACGGCAACGCGCTGACAACGCAGCGAACGGTGCGGGAGTATGAGTCTGCCGGAGTGGCCGGAATTCACATTGAAGACCAGGTATTTCCCAAGAAGTGCGGCTTCTTCGAAGGCAAGCAGGTAGTACCCATGGAGGAACACGTCCAGAAAATCCGGGCCGCCCTGGACGCCCGCCGGGACCCGGACTTTGTCATCATCGCCCGCTGCGACGCCTATGCCGTAACGGGCTGGGAGGACACGGTGCGTCGCTGCAAGGCCTACCGGGACGCTGGCGCGGACATGGTGTTCGTGGACGGCATAAAGTCGGTGGAAGACCTGGAGCTATACGCCCGGGACTTGCCCGACATGCCCCGCCTGTATAACGGCGACCTGGCTAACACCAGGGACGTGGAGGCCATGGGCTACAAGGTGATGATCTGCGGCAGCACCATCTGGCTGATTTACAAGCAGCTTATGGCGGCCTTCGAGGAACTGAAGGAAACTGGCCAGGTGGATTCCGCCCGGTTCGGCTCGCGCTGGGACGTGGCAAACCTGCTGGGCCTGGACGAGGTCTACGAACTGGAGCGCAAGTACAGCGCGTGACGGCAATGGCTGGACGGGAAGTGCAGTATCAGATACGGAAGCGCCAGCCGGAAAGCCTGCATATCCCGTCCGTCCATGCCTGCATTTCACTCCTGCGGTATCAGCGGCATAACCTCCCGGGAGAACTGCTCCATTGCCTCCCGCTGGCCCTCGACGCTCCCCGCAGGGAAGCCCAGGATGAAGTTCTGCACTCCCAAATCCTGGTACTGGCGCAGGTCGGCGGCTATTTGCTCCGGCACCCCGTGCATCATCCGGCGGTCCGTTCCAGCCGTGCGGTCAAAAACGATATCGGTACTGAAGCAGGGAGTAACCGCGTCCTCGGGTCGGCCGGCGCGGACGGTCAAACGGCGCAGCTGGGCAATTTTTCCGGCCAGTTCCTCGGGTTCCAGAATGGCAGGGGGGCGCAGGCCTATTGGCATCCACCCGTCGCCCAGTTCGGCGGCCCGACGCAGGGCCGGCCCGGTGTGGCCGCCGATCCAGATTGGCGGATGGGGCTGCTGCACCGGCTTGGGCAGAAAGCCGGCCCCCGAGGTCTGAACGAACCTGCCGTCAAACTCCGGGTTCTCCTGGGTCCATAACTCCTTGAACAGCCGCAGGTATTCGTTGGTTACCTCGCCCCTGTCCGCGAAAGTGTCCAGCCCCAGCGCCTGGAACTCCTCCTCCATCCAGCCCACCCCGATGCCCAGGGTTACGCGACCCTCGGACAGGGTGTCCAACGTGGCGACCATCTTGGCCGTCAGCACCGGGTTGCGGTAGGGGATGATGAGGACGTGGGTGCCCAACCTGAGTCGGCTGGTGCAACCGGCCAGGAAGTTCAGGGTGGATAGGGGATCGTAGTAGGGCTGGTCAGGACTGAACACCGGAACCCCGTCGGGCGAATAGGGGTAGAAAGACTCTACCTGGCGCGGCAGGATGATGTGGTCGCTGACCCAGGCCGAATCATATCCCAGTTCCTCGGCCCGCTGGGCCAGGGAACGCAAAGCCTGGGGGCTGGTCATGGGCCCCCGGCTGGGCAGGGAACATCCAAAAGTTACGGGCATGGGGCACCTCGCTTCATGCAGTCTTGGTATCAGACTTCAACGGTTGCAGATCTACGTTTAGAGGTATGTCTTTAATGGCGCTGATGCCATCTATCTTGAAACCTTGCACGTTGCCTTCCATATCTACCAGCACCATTACTCGTTCATCCACGGTGGTGGCATAGTAGGCGTGGGACGTGCCCCAAGTGACATCCAGGTAGTCTCCGGCTTCGTCATACCAGATATTGACCTTCTTGTGCTCATTCATGGGTATGACCCCCCTGCTTTAATCCTGTTCGTGGCATAGGTGGTAAGAAGATAGGCTTCGTCCTGAAGATACTTGACCACTACGCACACCCACCTATCCCCGACCGGCGTACCGGTAATCCATCTGTAGTATAACCTGACGTTTTCCGGCCGTGTATTGGGTCGTCGCACCTCATCGGGCGCCCGCAGTGTTGCGAAGGCCACATCCGCCACGCTTTCCATGTAGTCGTGAGGAGGCGAAATAATATGATCCCAAGCTTCCTCAGTCAGGAAGACCGTCCTCCCCTCAAAATCCGTCAGCAGCGCCCGCATTAGTGCCTATCCTACGGGGCCAGCACCGTGAACGGAAACACCGGCACGTTCCGTAGCACCCAGAAAGCCAGCACCGCGACCAGTAACCCCCAAATGAGGGTGGGGTGAATAAAGACCGTGGGCAGCCGTCGGCCCCAGGTGGTGAGTAGCAGGGCCGACAGGAATGCATAGCCGATGATGGGCAAGGCCAGCATCGAATAGGGATTGTACCCAAAGGCCGCCATCACGTTCCCGTTCAGCAACTGGTGCAGGCCCCGCAGCGTGCCGCACCCCGGGCAATGCAGGCCGGTCAATGTGAAGAACGGGCAGGGCGGGAAGAACCCCGGCTCCTCCGGATTGCGCAAGTACACCAGCCCCAGGCAGGGCAGAATGGCTAGGGCCAGAAAGGCGAACCGCCACCACCAGATTGGGAG
>JAJEDS010000008.1 GCA_022821365.1 Dehalococcoidia bacterium
GTGGTCATTCCGCAAGGGTTCCGGCCCTTGTTCCAGGCGATACCGGAGGAACGGTTCCGGGCGGACATTTCTTCCACGGAGTTGCGGGAGCGAAGTTCAATGTAGTAGCTGAAGCTGTGATCATCAAATTGACACTCCAAATACCCGGTGATATTATTTTGTCGCTTTCAGGCAAGGCTGTGATTTTCAGGCGGTAAGTCTAGTGCCTTTCGAGCCAAGCATTTATGCCAGCAACTGGACTATGGTGGCTTTGTCGGCCATAGTGGCCGTCGTGGCGATCGGGGGCATGTTCTTTGCTAACCGCATACTCTCCTCTCGGCGTCCTTCGGCGACCAAACCGAGCACCTACGAATGCGGGATCGAACCCGCCCGGTTCAACTGGTACAATATCAATCTCCGTTTCTACATCTTCGCCATCCTCTTCCTGATTTTCGACGTGGAAGCGGTGTTTCTCTTCCCTTGGGCCGTTGTCTTCCTGGAGCAGCGGGACCTGGGCAACTCCATTCCCTTCTACGCCATGGTGCTGTTCCTTGGGGTGTTGTTCTTCGCCATCATTTACGCTTGGAGAAAAGGGGTCCTTGAATGGCAGAAATAATTCTTGGCCCCGGCAATACTCCAGCCCCCAGCCTGCTGACCCAGGCTACCGCCGGAAAGGTGCCGGGGGTCATCACCACCAGTTCTGAGCAGCTATTCGGGATGGCCCGCAAGTCTTCCCTGTGGATGTTGAGCTTCGGCCTGGCCTGCTGCGCCATCGAAATGATTTCCACTTACATGGCCCACCACGACTTCGACCGGTTCGGAGTGGTAACCTGGCCGTCGCCGCGGCAGTCGGACGTAATGATCGTTGCCGGCACGGTGGTAAAGAAGATGGCCGAACCCATCAAGCTGCTTTACGAACAGATGCCCGACCCCAAGTGGGTCATTGCCATGGGCAGCTGCGCCACCAACGGCGGCCCCTACTACCGCTCCTATTCGGTGGTGATGGGAGTTGACCACATCATTCCCGTGGACGTTTACGTGCCGGGATGCCCGCCCCGTCCTGAAGCCCTGCTTTTCGGAATCTTGAAGCTCCAGGAAAAAATCATGCAGGACGCGAAGAACAGTGGCCGCTAACCGCCACGCCGCTCACGGCGCCGAGGCCGAAGAGGAGCAGCCCGACTATTCGGTGTTGACCGAAAAGGGCCTGCAGACCCTGGAACTGGCCGAGGAACTGTTCAAGGACTTCAACCCCGAGCGGGGCTTGCTTTCAGATCTTCCCCAGGTAACTGTTGAGGCTGCCGGCATAGCCGATGTTTGCCGGCTGGCCAAGAGCGACCCGAACCTGGGCTTGAAGATGCTCCTTTGCCTTTCCTGCGTGGACTACGAGGAGAGCTTCCAGTTGGTCTATTTCCTGCATTCGCTGGAGCGGGAGCAGACCCTGGTGGTGAAGACAAATCTGCCCTACGAAGACCCGGAAGTTCCTTCGGTTTCCGATGTGTGGGCCGCCGCGGAATGGTACGAGCGGGAGGCACGGGACCTGTTCGGGGTGACTTTTGTGGGCAACCCTGACGAAGCGCCATTGCTGTTATACGAGGGATTTGGGGGCTACCCGGGCCGGAAGAGTTATCCCTTCTACGAGTACCGGGAGTTTTAGGGCGGTGGAGAGAGCCATCCTGACCGCGAGGGTGGACTGGGAAGATGGCGTTTACCTGGCTTCCATTGAGTCTCTTGGGCTGTCGGCTGAGGGAGAAACGGTAGAGGCGGCGCAGGACGAGTTGATAAACGTGATGCGCAACTGGATAGAAATCCAGGATGCCCGAAGCCTGCTGGAAGAGACCCTGGCGCAGGCCGGCATTCCCGGTGTTGAAGAGGGTACCGAGTTGCAGCTGGAATTCCTTGAGCACCATACCGAGCCCCAGTCCTATTACTGATTTGGTGGTTTCTGACAGGAACAAGTGGATAAAATCGTCTACCAGATCGAAGAGTCCCGAGAGGGACAGCACTTCCTGGCTTATTGCCCGGAGTTGGTGATTACAGGGTTTGGTGATTCGGCGGCGGAAGCCCGAAGTTCGCTGAGAGCCGAAATTGCCGCCTACCTGGAAGATTGCGAGACACTGGGGATTCTGGATGACGTTCTTATCGACGCCGGATTTTACGATAATGATGAGGTGTGGATGAGCAGCCTGGTTACCCCGCCGAAGGAACCAAGAATCGAGTTTCTTTAGGCGTCCGCATCCCATCGCAAGAATTGACTGGAACAGCATGGCAGAAATCCCGACTAATTTAACAGCCAACCCTCCGGTGAACGCCGAACCGGTGGAAATGCTCCTGAACATGGGGCCGCAGCACCCGTCCACCCACGGTGTGTTCCGGATGGTGCTGTGGGTTGACGGCGAAAAAATCGTTGACGTCGAACCCCATATCGGGTACTTGCACCGCGGCTCCGAGAAGCTGTGCGAGGGTGAACAGTATCACCAGGTCATCACTTTGTTCGACCGGCTGGACTACGTGGCCAACTTTAACAACGAACTGGTTTACTGCCAGGCGGTGGAAAAGCTGATGGGGCTGGAGGTGCCGGAGCGGGCGGAGTACGTGCGGGTCATACTGTGCGAGTTGAACCGCATTGCCAGCCACCTGCTTTACGTGGGCACAATAGGTCTGGACGCCGGAGCGATGACGCCCACCATGTTCGCCTTCCGGGGCCGGGAGCGAATACAGTCGGTGTTCGAGGCCGTTTCCGGCGCCCGCATGATGCACAACTACTTCCGAATCGGCGGGATCAAAGAAGACTTGCCCGACAACTTTGAGCAGCTTATTGCGGAGTTGCTGCCATTGCTGCGGGAAGACGTAGAAGAGAGTGACCGTATTCTCACCTTCAACGAGATCTTCCTGACCCGGCTCAAAGACGTGGGCACAATTTCCGCCGAGGAGGCCATAGATTTCGGCTTCACCGGACCCTGCCTGCGGGGTTGCGGGATTGAGTACGATGTACGCAAGGCCCAGCCCTATTCCATCTATGACCGGTTCGACTTTGACATCCCTATTGGGCTGGACGGGGACTGCTGGGACCGCCACTGGGTGCGGGTCCGGGAGATGTACGAGTCCCTGAAGATCATCGAGCAGGCCCTGGAGCAGATGCCGGGGGGCGAAGTGGTGTCTTCCCTGGGCCGCCGCCTGATCCGGCCGCCGGCTGGCGAAGTCTACATGCGGGCGGAGAATCCCAGGGGCGAGATTGGAGTCCACCTGATCAGCAACGGCACCGACCGCCCTTACCGGCTGAAGGTCCGGCCCCCGTCTTTCTGCAACCTGTCGGCCATCAGGCGTCTGCTGACGGACTCCTGGATTGCCGATTCGGTGGTGATCCTGGGTTCGCTGGACATCGTGCTGGGGGAGGTGGACCGGTAATGCAAGGATTGGCCCCCCTGCTGGCGGTTGGTCTCGTTGACGTCATCTGGATGGTGGTGAGCCTCTTGGCCATGTTCACCGGGCTGTCCATTGTGGTGCTATCCCTGGTGTGGCTGGAACGGAAGGCGCTGGGCCGCCTGCAGTTGCGTTTGGGGCCCACGCGGACCGGTCTCTTTGGCCTGCTGCAACCTGTGGCAGATGCGATAAAGTTAATTCTGAAAGAGGACATAATTCCCAATTCGTCCGACCGGGCCATCTTCTGGGTGGCGCCGGTAATCGTTGCTCTGTCCGCTTTTATGATTTGGGTAACCATTCCGGCCACCGAGGGCCTGGTTTTGCGAAACCTGGAACTGGGACTGTTTTACATAACCGCCTTCGCTGTCATAGGCATCCTGGGGCTGGTGCTTGCCGGGTGGGGTTCTGCCAACAAGTACGGAGTGCTGGGTGGCCTGAGGTCCGCAGCCCAGCTTATCAGCTACGAAATACCGGTGATAATGGTGGTGGTTGCGGTGGGCATGCTGGCCAAATCCCTGGACTTGAGGGTGATTGTGGCAGCCCAGGAACAGATTCCCTACGTGGCGCTGCTGCCCCTGGGCATGGTGGTCTTTTTCATTGCCGGACTGGCCGAAGTGGGCCGCACGCCCTTCGACATTTACCACGCCGAGTCCGAGGTGGTGGGTGGGCCGTTTGTGGAGTACAGCGGCGCACACTGGTCGGTCTTCTTCCTGGCCGAATACATCAACACCTTCGCCATTGCGGCGCTGGTCGTCCTGCTGTTCCTGGGGGGGTGGTCCTGGCCCTTTGATGCCGCTGCGCTGGCCTGGCTGCCGTCGTTGCCGGACATTGCCTGGGTGGGCGGGCTTCTGAGTGTAATATGGTTCCTGCTCAAGGTGTATGCCGTCATATTTGTGGTGTTCTGGATTCGGGGAACCTTTCCCCGATTGCGAATTGACCAGCTTATGGCCTTTGCCTGGAAGGCCATGGTGCCCCTGTCTTTCTACGCCATAGTTATAACCGGAGTGTACCTGTTCTACGACTGGCCGGCCTGGACCCTGACGGTGATGTCGTTGACCGGGTTGGTGGTGGTAGGCTACATTGTGTACCGGAAAATGATGGAGCCGGCACGCCGGATTGCGGAGATCAAGGCGCGCCAGGCCGCACAAGTGGCGGAGCGACGGGCGTCGCGCCAGGCGAGTTAGCCAAAACCCGGAGTTGGGAAGATGCTGAACAGCGTAAAGGGAATGATGTTGACCCTGGCTTCCACTTTCCAGGGTCTGAGGAAGCCCGTAACTCGGGAGTACCCCAAGGCGCCCACGCCGGTGCAGCCCCGCTTTATGGGGTTTCCGGCGTTGACGTGGGACAACGATGTTGGTGAGCCCTTCTGCACCGGGTGTATGGTTTGCATTCGCAACTGCCCCACCCAGTGTATGTCCGCCAGCATGATGGACAACCCACTGCAGCAGGAGGGGCAGAGCCATCGCCGGAAGATAGTTGACTACTTTGAAATTAACCTTAACCGCTGTATTCTGTGCGGGATTTGCGTGGAGGTTTGCAACTTCGACGCAATTGTGATGAGCCACGAGCACGAGATGAGCACCTACGAACGCAACGGCGACCGGGTGGCCCTTCCGGCGTTGCTGGAAATTGGCCAGAAGTACCAGCGGGAGACCAATTGGATTCCCCCGACGGTGCTGGCCAAGGCCAAGAAAGATGCGGAGGATGCCACCAAGGCCGCCGAAGAAGCAAAGGCGGAAACGGCGGCGGCCGTGCAGGAAGCGGACTAGTCCTCGGCCGGCGTTGAACCGCAATATTAGCTTCATCTGAGCGAGAGTGACTTATTCCCAAGCGCGAAGACGAACGAAACCTGAATCTGTCAGGCAGGCATCCGGCCTATTGCACCTGCCAGGCCTGTACCGACAGGTTCCTGGACAGACGAAGAATCAAGCCGTCCCGACGAAAGGTGCAGGAACCGGAGAAGGTAAGAAAGCATCCCAGTAACTGCAACTGCTCCACCTGCCAACTGCTGGCTTCGGTGGGAGAATTGCCGCCTCTGCAGAAGAAAAAGCCTGGACTGCTGAAAAGGCTGCTTGGATCAGGTAAATAGCTGGCAAACCAACTACCGTCGATTGGATGCAATGTACTACGGTTACACCTACATTACCGGCACGAGCCTGAGGGCTGTTTCCCACCGGCGAGGCTATGGGACAGCCGGCAGGTCCAGCGAGGGCCGCTGACCGTGTCCTGGTTTCTATTCATCATACTGGCTTTTTTCACCCTGGCCGGCGGCCTGGGGGTGGTGGTAACCCGCAACGTGGTGCATGCCGCTTTGTTTTTGCTGGTTTCCCTGGTGGCGGTGGCCGGGTTGTACCTGATCCTGTTCGCCGAGTTCCTGGCGCTGGTGCAGGTCCTGATTTATGGCGGGGCCATTATCATTGTGTTGCTCTTCGCTATAATGCTCACCCGCACCGCCGAGTATCCCTACATTTCCGACAACAAGCAGTGGCCCCTGGCGGCCGTGGCTGCTGCTGCCGTAGGCGTGGTGTTGGGCGCCGCCTTCCTCGACAGCAACATCCCCGAGACTTCGCCCAACAGCCCGGCATTTGCTGATCTGGCAAATTCCCTGTTCACCACCTGGGCAATTCCCTTTGAGGTAGCGTCGCTGGTCCTGCTGGTTGCCCTGATTGGCGCCATCATCATTGCCCGCACCGGAGAGGACAACCGCTAGAGTATGGTGCCTTTGGTAGCATTCCAGGTTTTGAGCGCGGCCCTGTTCGCCATCGGGCTGTATGGCGTTATGGCCCGCCGCAGCGCGGTGCTGATCGTAATGTCCATCGAGTTGATGCTGAACGCGGTTAACATAAACCTCATTGCGGCGGCGTCCCACCTGGACGGCATGGGCAAGTGGGCCAACTTTGACGGTCAAATCATCGCCATCTTCATAATCACGGTGGCTGCGGCTGAGGTGGGACTGGGAATGGCGATTATCCTGAGGATGTACCGCAACCGGTCCACGGTCAATGTGGACGAAATCAACTTGATGAAATGGTAAGGCTGGAGAGCGTGAACACGGCCAATTCTCTTGCTGGCGTAGTTTGCCGCACGGGGCGGGAGGTCCAACCCTGATATGGTGTGGGCCTGGCTTATCCCGGTGCTCAGCTTTGCTGCTGTCCCCCTAATCATCCTCTTTGGCAAGCGTCTGCCTGGAAAGGGATCGCCCCTGGCAATCCTGGCAATCCTGGCTGGCTTTGCCATATTCTGGGTGGTCTTCGCCGGCTTCCTGTCCGCGTCACCGGATACGGATGGTTGCGAGATTGGGGTGGGGACTGAGGCTCTGACCTGCAATTTCCAGATTACCTGGTTTGAGGCAGGGATTCCCGGAGCGGATACAAAGAACCACGACCGCATAGAAGTTGCCTGGGGAATGACTGTCGACCCGCTGACCGTGGCGATGCTTGGGTTGGCTACCTTCGTGGCCCTGATGGTCCAGATTTACTCCCTGGGTTATATGCACGGCGATCCCCGAATTGACTGGTACTACGCTTTCCACGCGCTGTTCATCGCGTCCATGCTCACCCTGGTGCTGGCCGACAACTTCCTGCTGTTGTACGTGGCCTGGGAGTTGGTGGGCCTGTGTTCTTACCTGTTGATCGGTTTCTGGCACGAGCGGCCCGAACCCCGGGAAGCGGCAAAGAAGGCGTTCATAGTTACCCGCATCGGTGACGTGGGCCTGCTGGTGGGCATTCTGCTGCTATGGAGCCAGGTGGGCAGCTTCAGCATGAGCGAGACCTTCGCCGCCGTGGAGAGCGGCGTGCTAAGCGATGGCGTGATCACGGTGTCCGCCCTGCTGCTGTTCCTGGGGGCGATGGGCAAGTCAGCCCAGTTCCCGTTCCACGTTTGGCTGCCCGACGCGATGGAGGGCCCCACTCCCGTCAGCGCGCTGATTCACGCGGCCACTATGGTAGCAGCGGGGGTGTACCTGGTGGCTCGGGCCTTCCCCCTGTTCAGCGCTTCGGACACCGCAATGCTGGTGGTGGCCACCATAGGGCTGATAACGGCCCTGGGGGCGGCTACCATTGCGCTGGTGGCAACGGACCTGAAGCGTATTCTGGCCTATTCGACCATAAGCCACCTGGGACTTATGATGCTGTCGCTGGGGGCATTCGGCTATACGGCAGCCATATTCCACCTGCTGGCCCACGGTTTTGCCAAGGCCCTGCTGTTCCTGGGCGCCGGCAGCGTGATGCACAGCACCGATGAACTGGACGTGCGGGAGATGGGTGGGCTGCGCAAGGTAATGCCGGTTACCGCCATCCTGTTTTCCATCGGGGCACTGTCCCTGGGCGGCATTCCAATCCTTGCCGGGTTCTGGAGCAAGGACGAAATCTTGGTGGCGGTGAACAAGGAACTGCCGGTCATATTTATCGTGCTGACGCTGTTGACCGCGCTGCTCAGCGCGCTTTACATGGCGCGGGCCATGTTCGTGGTGTTCTATGGCAGGTTTGCCGAGCATTTCGAACACGTCCACGACGCGCCGAAAACCATGTCTATCACCATGGGTCTGCTGGCCGTGTTCGCTATTGTGTTCGGACTGGTGGCGCTGGACCTGCCCGGCCCGTTCAAGGGGATAGGCTACTTTATTTTCTATCACGAAGGGCATGGCCTGGAACTGGTGGCCTGGCTGGCCGGTCTGTCCACCGTGCTGGCCATTGTCGCTTTCGTCTACGCCTACCTGGCCTATGCCCGCAAGAGCATCAACCTGGAAGGGACGCGGGGAACCTTTGGCTGGGCACTGAAGGTGGCCGAGAACAAGTACTACCTGGATGAGGTCTACCAGTGGACTGTGGACCGGGTGGTGCTGTCCTTCTCCCGCTTCATTGCCTGGGTGGACCGGGCACTGGTTAACGACGTGGGCATCAACGGGCCCGGGGACGTGACCAGGGTGCTGGGCGACCGGCTGAAGTATCACGTTACCGGGTACGTCTACACCTACGCCCTGGCCATGGCCCTGGGCCTGGTAGGGCTGGCCATATTCTGGTGGCTGGTTTCCAGGTAGCCGGAAGTTATCGGACCTATGAACAGTTTTGACCAATCAGCATTGTTGTTGACCATCCTGGTGCCGCTGGCCGGCGCCGGATTGTCCATGTTCCTGCCCAGGAACCGTCCCAACGATGCGTGGTACTTCGCCATTTTCGTATCGGCAATCACCCTGCTCATATCGGTGGCTTTGTTCGTCCGGTACGACTTTGGCGCCGGCGGGTACCAGTTCCAGCGCATTTACGAGTGGCTGGACGCTCCCCTGAACATTGACCTGCATTTGGCTATGGACGGCATTGCGGCGACGCTGGTGCTGCTGAACGGCATAGTGCTGTTCGGCGCCGTCCTGATTTCCCAGACTATCAAGCACCGGTCGAGGGACTTCTTCGTGCTGCTGCTGGCCCTGGGTTCCGGCGTGTTCGGCGTCTTCGTGGTCCAGGACC
>JAJEDS010000277.1 GCA_022821365.1 Dehalococcoidia bacterium
TCCTCAGGGAGTTTGTTCAGGGAGGGGCATGGAGTCTCAAAGAGGGAGGGAATGAGTTTCCGTTAATACGCGATTGCGCTGAGACAGGTCCGTCGGTTGGTAAACAATGCCGGCAACCCCTATAATTGAACTATGAACATGCAAACAATGTTGTACCAAGAGCATGTTGACCTGGGAGCCCGGATGGTCCCCTTCGGCGGTTGGGACATGCCGGTCCAGTACTCCGGCATCATCAATGAAGTCAGGGCGGTTCGTACCGCCTGTGGGATATTTGACGTATCCCACATGGGCCGTTTATACATCTCCGGCCCCCGGTCGGGCCAGTTCCTGGACAGAATGCTGACCGGTTCCGCCACCAACCTCAGGACGGGCCGGGCGCGATACTGCCTAATCTGCAACGAGAGTGGCGGGGTTATCGACGACACCATCTTCTATAGCCTGGGCGATGAACGTTATCTGCTGATCCCCAACGCTGGCAACCGGCCGGCGGTTGTCGAATGGTTCAAGGGATGGATCGACAGCGAGTTTGCTGGCGGTGTAGAGATTGAAGACCGAACCATGGAAACCGGTCTGATCGCACTCCAGGGTCCCGGGGCGGCACACCTGTTGGACGGTCTCTGCCAGCTTTTGGGGGGTGACCCGCCTTCGTCCCTGCGCTTCTTTGCCTGGGGGGAGGGCAAGCTGGGCAACCACGAGATATTCATCGGGCGTACGGGCTACACCGGTGAAGACGGTTTCGAACTTTCCATGCCCAGTGAAGCGGCGGCGCCAGTATGGAACTCATTGAGGGAGGCCGGCGCCTTGCCATGCGGCCTGGGGGCCAGGGACGTGCTGCGCCTGGAAGCGGCACTGCCCCTGCACGGCCACGAGATTGATCCCGACACTTCGCCTGTAGAAGCCGGCCTGGAAAGGTTTGTGCGCACTGAAGGCAACTATGTCGGTCAACCCCTCCTGGCCGGCCAGCGGGAAAATGGAACTGACCGCAAGCTGGTGGGTTTGACGCTGCCAGGTCGCAGCGCCCCCAGGGCGGGCTATCCCATACTGGCTCAGGGACAGGAGATTGGGCGCATAACCAGCGGCAGTTTTTCCCCTACCCTTGACACCAGCATAGCTTTGGGCTACGTTTTGGCGGGCCATTCCGAACCCGGAACGTTCCTGGAAGTGGACATACGCGGTCGGAAGGCAGCAGCGGAAATCGTACCGCTTCCCTTCTATACGAAAGGATAAGAGACACTCTTTTACCAGGAGGTCCCCCTCAGGATGAGTCCCGATGACCGCAGGTACACCCGAGAGCACGAATGGGCCAAGCTGGACGACGCCGACTCCAGGCTGGTTTCGGTGGGAATTACGGCATTTGCCCAGGATGAACTCGGCGACATTGTATATTTCGATCTGCCCACTCCTGGCGACAGCGTCTCCTACATGGTGAAGATGGGCGAGGTTGAATCAGTCAAGGCAGTTTCCGACCTTTTCTCTCCGGTAACCGGACAGATTGAAGCCGTAAACGATGAACTCGTAGACCACCCGGAACTGGTCAACGACGATCCTTTTGAAGCCGGCTGGATAATGAAGGTAGTTCTGGCAGACATTGCCGAACTGGAAACCTTGATGTCCGCCGCAGAATATGACGAATACATAGGCTCCAACTAAGACGGTCGGAAGTCAAAGTGCTGGGCGGGGAGGCTGGGATGAATACCTGGACGGGGCCAGGAGAGGGTTAAGTCCTGACGAAGAACCTTTTTCCAGCCGCGCCCCCTTAATCTGGAGATTTCCCTTGACTACAGCCCACTTTCAGTCTCATTACATCCCGAACACCGAGCAGGAACAAGCGGAAATGCTTGCAACCCTTGGTCTAACAGCCATCGACCAACTGTTCCACGATATCCCTGATGAATTCCGCAACCCTCCCCTGGATTTGCCTGAGCCCCTTTCCGAGCTTGACATTCAACGGGAACTGGCCGGGCTGGCATCGAAGAATCGAGCGCTGGGAAGTGGCCCTTCCTTCCTGGGCGCCGGTTCTTATCACCACTTCATACCGTCCATCGTCAAGGCGCTGATGACCCGTGGCGAATTCCTGACTGCATACACTCCCTATCAACCCGAAGTCAGCCAGGGTACTTTGCAGGTGATCTACGAGTTCCAGACCCTCATCAGCAGCCTCTTCGGCATGGAAGTGGCCAATGCCGGAATGTACGATGGGGCAACCAGCCTGGCCGAAGGCGTGCTTATGGCCTGCCGGGTCACCCGTCGGGACCGGGTAGCGGTATCGGATACGGTCTCTCCCTTATATCTCCAGGTGATTCGCACCTATTGCCAGGCCCAGGGAGTAAGAATCGAGGTGGTGCGTCACTGGCAGCCTGAGGTGGGAGACGATACCGCTTGCCTGGTAGTGCAGCACCCCAACTTCTATGGCGGAATCGAGGATCTGGGAGAGCTCGCTCAGTTGGCCCACGGGCACGGGGCATTGCTGGTGGTTTCCGCAGACCCGCTGGCCTGTGGAATGCTGAATCCTCCCGGCCACTACAGCGCCGACATTGTCACCGGCGAGGGTCAGCCCCTGGGGATACCTGCCAGCTATGGCGGGCCATACCTGGGCCTGTTCACCTGCAAGGAGCAGTATATCCGGCAGATGCCCAGCCGCCTGGTGGGCCGAACCGTGGACACCCAGGGGCGCACAGGCTATGTGCTGACCCTGCAGACCAGGGAGCAGCACATTCGCCGGGAGCGGGCCACCAGCAACATTTGTACCAACGAAGCGCTGTACGCTCTTGCCGCAACCATTTACCTGGCCGCCATGGGACGGCAGGGTCTGAAACAGGTGGCGGAACTGTGCTACCACAAGGCCCACTACGCCGCCGCTGAGATTGAAGCCCTGCCGGGGTACAGCATTCCATTCAAGCGCGGGCCCTTCTTCCAGGAGTTTGTAGTCCAGTGCCCCGCGCCGCCGGCCCAAATAAACGGGCGGCTCATGGAACGGAATATCCTGGGCGGCCTGGATATCAGTGTTCCCCCATACAGCGACCCTCTGCCCTCCGAATTGGACAAGGGTATGCTGCTGTGTGTAACCGAAATGAACAGCAAGAATGACATCGATGCCCTGGTGGCAGGGCTGGCGGAGTTTAGCTAATGCTTAAAGGTGGATCACGCGACACTGGCAGACTGCTTATGGAACGCAGCGTTCCAGGCCGGATGGGGGTGGTCACGCCGCCCCTGGACGTGCCGCAGCAGCCCATGCCCGACGCCTCGCTGCTGCGCGACGACCTGGGCCTGCCGGAAGTCTCTGAACCTGAAGTGGTGCAGTACTTTACGGCGCTCAGTCAGTTGAACTTTTCCATCGACACCCAGTTCTATCCCCTGGGCAGTTGCACCATGAAGTACAACCCCAAGGTCAACGACGAAATGGCGTTCCTGCCCGGGTTCGCCGCCATCCACCCCCTCCAGCCTGAAGAGCAGAGCCAGGGAGCGCTGGAGCTTTTGTACCGGCTACAGGAGTTTCTTGGAAAAATTACCGGCATGGCCGGCGTCAGCCTGGCCACCCTGGCCGGCGCCCACGGCGAACTAGCCGGCGTGTTGATGATGCGGGCCTACCACCACGCCCAGGGCGATACTGGCCGCACCAAGATGGCAATCCCCGACAGCGCCCACGGGACCAATCCGGCATCGGCTGCCATGGCCGGCTTCGACGTGGTTTCATTGGCGTCGGACAAGGACGGCAACGTGGACCTGGAGGCCCTGCACGAACTGGCCGGCCCGGACCTGGCCGGGGTGATGATTACCCTGCCCAGCACCCTGGGCCTGTTCGACCAGAACATCGTCGAGGTGTGCCGCATTGTCCACGAGGCGGGCGGACTGGTTTATGGCGACGGCGCCAACATGAATGCCCTGCTGGGCCGCACCAAGCTGGGCGACCTGGGCTTTGACGTCATCCACCTGAACCTGCACAAGACTTTCAGCACTCCCCACGGCGGCGGTGGCCCGGGCGCCGGCCCGGTTTGCTGCGCTCCCATCCTGGCTCGGTACCTGGCAGCGCCGGTGGTAACCGCTACCGATTTCAATGGCAACGGGTCCGGAAGTACGTACTCCCTATCTACCCCGGAGCAAAGTATCGGCAAGATGAGCGGTTACCACGGCAACTTCGGCGTACTGGTGCGTGCCTACACTTACATCCGCACTTTGGGCGACGCAGGGATCAAGTCCATCAGCGGCAACGCGGTCCTGAACGCCAATTATCTGTTGCAGGCTTTGAAGGACATTTACTATTTGCCCTACGACCGGACATGTATGCACGAGGTCGTTTTATCCGCCGATTGGCAGCGGGCCAGGGGCGTAAGCGGCCTGGATGTGGCGAAACGGCTTCTGGACTACGGCTTCCATGCACCGACCATGTATTTCCCGCTCATCGTCCACGAGGCCCTGATGATTGAGCCCACCGAGGCCGAAAATCGGGACACCCTGGACGCCTTTATCCAGGCGCTGCGGGATATAAACCAGGAGTCTTTCGACGACCCTGACTTTGTGCACCACGCTCCACACACAACTACGGTTTCCCGGCTGGATGAAGCCGGTGCCGCCAGGCACCCGGACTTGCGGTGGCGACCGGAAGCATAGATTTGACCAATAGCCTGGTCCACAGCTTGCCGCCCGCTCCTTGAAGAGCGGGCGGTGTTGTTCAGTATTATTCAGAAATAGAAACCTCGTCTCCTCAGCCTAACCCGTGTCTCTCTATTGCAAGAAGTCCAGCATAGGCGAGTTTGTATGGTGGAAGGTCGAAAGTTTGGCGAGAATCATTCCACAGGTTACAATGCGCTAAATTGACCAAGCCATCCAGAGACTAAAGGAGGTGCCCCATGCCCCTTGACCCTCAAATCATAACGGTAATGGAAGCCGTCGCTGCCCTGGGCCTGCCCCCCAACAATGAAGTGTCTCCCGAGCAGGCGCGGATCAACGGAAAGATGCGGCCCCGGGCTCCCGGACCTGAAGTCGCCAAGGTAGAAGATCGGACCGTACCCGGCCCCGGCGGCGAAATCCCCGTCCGCATTTACACCCCGGAAGGTCCGGGCCCCTTTCCGGGCCTTGCCTGGTTTCACGGCGGTGGCTGGGTGGTCGGCGACCTGGATACGGCTGACGGAGCAGCCCGCCACCTGTGCGCTGGCGCAAACTGCGTGGTAGTGTCCGTGGACTATAGCCTGGCCCCGGAAACCAAGTTCCCCGGCGCCGCTGATGACTGGTTTGCCGCTTCGCAATGGCTGGCAACAAACGCTGCTTCACTGAACGTGGACGCTAACCGCATCGCCACAGGAGGCGACAGCGCCGGCGGCAACCTGTCGGCTGCCGTCTCCCTCATGTCCCGTGACCGGGGCGGGTGCGACCTGGTATTTCAGCTGCTGGTATATCCCGTTACCGAACGAAACTTCGACAATGTCTCCTACACCGAGAATGGCGAAGGTTATTCCCTGACCCGGGACGGGATGATCTGGTTTTGGGACCATTACCTGTCCGGCGAAGCCGACGCTACCAATCCCTACGCCGCCCCAATGCATGCGGCCGACCTGAGCGGCCTGCCTCCCGCCCTGGTCATCACCGCCGAATTTGATCCTCTCCGCGATGAGGGCGAGGCTTACGCCCAAAAGCTGCGTGAGGCCGGCGTTTCCACCGTTTGCACTCGTTACGACGGGATGATTAACGGATTCTTCGGCATGTATGCCGCGGTGGACAAATCCAAAGAAGCCGTAGTACAGGCAGCCACCTGTTTGAAGGAGGCGTTTGCCGGTGCGCCGGTGGGAAGGTAAGGCGCCCCAGCCATACCACGAAAGAGATGCCACAATCCGCCAATGGAAAGGGGTAAGGTCAGAGTTTTCTGCCTTGCCCCCTTTGCTTCCGGCCCAATGGGTTTGCAATCTGGGGTTTTCCGTCAGTTCTTCCGCCTTCCATAGTCACCACCTTTACTTTATGGTAGTATCCTCGAAATAATTCCAGGGTCTGGCAATAGCTCCCTGGTCAGGAAACCAGTTGAACGCAGCCGATTTGCGCCAATACTTTGCTGGCTACCTGGGCCGAACAGACCTGGGCATAGGCCTTGCCCTGATAGCAGCGGGACTCGGGGTTATCCTTGCTCGAATGGGGTTGTTACTCTTCGGAGTAACATCCTGGGTGGGCTGGCTGGCCATGCTGCTTGGGGGCATCGGGTTGGGCGCCGGACTGGGGAGCGTAACGGCGTGGCTCTGGCTGAAGGGCATGGGCAGCGCATTTTCTTCCTTTCTGGCGCTGGTTGCGGTTTCAGCCGGGGTGGGCGGCGCCTGGTTAGCGTTCCGGTACGGAACGGGAGTGGAACCTGAATGCTGCGCTTCGCCTACGATGGGTCCCCTCTCCTACGCAGTTATCGGGGCGGTTATTCTGGCCAACCTGGCAACCCTGACTTGCGCCGTTACCGGCCAGACGGTGGCCCGAGTCCTGCGCCGTCGCAACCACGTATCTCCCAGCAGTCCTATCGTTCCCCAGGCGGAAGAGACTCTTTCGCGGTAGCCTGGTTTTGGTCCGAGGGATTAAGCAGTGCAAAAGTTCATTCTTCGTCGATTGGGCATTACCGTAGTCACGTTAATCCTGGTGTCCCTTATCGTTTTTGTCATGGCCCGAGCCTCAGGAGACCCGCGCACCCTGTTGCTGGACGACTACGCCAGCACCGAAATGTGGGACGAACTGGGTGTTGAACTGGGACTGGACAAACCACTGTACATCCAATATGGCATCTTCCTGGGCGACGCCCTCCTCCTGGACTTCGGCGACTCAGTAATCGACAATCAGCCGGTAACCGCAACGATTCTGGACCGTTTGCCCGCCACGCTGCAGCTTGGAGCCGCCGCATTTATATTTTCCCTGGTTATAGGCATACCGCTGGGAATTCTGTCTTCAATCAAGCGGGACAGCTTCTGGGACCAGGTGGGAAAACTGGTCGCGCTATTGGGACAATCCATGCCGCCCTTCTGGCTCGGCATTATGATGATCTTTTTCTTTGCCGTAATGCTGGGCTGGGTTCCCCCTTCCGGGCGCTACGACTGGAACAGTTTCGTCCTGCCGGCCATCACCCTCGGTTGGTTCACCGTAGCGGCTAATATGCGCATTGTCCGTTCGGCCATGCTGGACAGCCTGGACACTGAGTACATCAAGCTGGCCAGGGCCAAGGGAGTCTCCGAGACCCAGATTATCTGGAAGCACGCCCTGAAAAACGCTGTTATCCCGCCGCTGACCTTTATGGGCATTACCCTTGGCACACTGGTCACCGGATCAATCGTGGCTGAAACCGTGTTCGCCTGGCCGGGCATCGGCCTGCTGGCCTTCGACGCCCTTCGCCAGTCCGACTACTCCCTGCTGCAGGGCATCGTCGTCTTCTTTGCAGTGATGTACCTGGGAACCTCCCTCCTGGTGGATATCCTGTATGCCTACCTCGACCCCAGAATTCGCTACAGCTAAAGGCTGGGGAGACAACTGATGG
>JAJEDS010000062.1 GCA_022821365.1 Dehalococcoidia bacterium
GGCAGAGGCCGGAAACAGCTCCCAAGATACTTGGCCTTCTGGGTTGCCCGGCCTGGGTCGAAGGTCAGCAGAACCGGGTCGAGAACAGCGGCGTCTACCCCATCCTCCTCCCAACAGGCATCGAAATCGTTGGGCACTTCCTTGTTGGTTGTGAAACTCCCCTTGATGTAAACCGTCTGGCAGCCTGCGGCTCTCAGGCTCTCCATCGCTGCGCTTATTCCGGAAGCCAATCGGCGTCGCCAAGCGCTGGTTCCAAACCTGGCTGAGAATTCTTCCCAAGATAACCTATGAATCCCCGGCGTGAGGAGTCCGTTTTCGTCGAATGGTGGTATCATAACACAACTCTGACATTGGGTAATCGTCGTGTCAAGGAAGTTGAAACATTCTTTCAGCCATTCGAACTACCTCTGCCACCACCCGAATGTCAGCGTCCGCCACAGCCACCGGGCCCGCCGAGCCCTCCGCAACTCCGTTCGCGCCTCGGCCAGCGCGTCCCGTCGCCAACGCACGTGCTCGCGCCTGCGTGCATCGTCCAACGGGAATGTCTCGGGCGGCAGGTTCAGGTGATACTCGCCCAGCATCTCGGCTTCCAACCCCCACCGGCGCACGGCGGCCTGCGCCCGGTCGACGCGACTGACGCTCTCACTGACGCCCGTTCGCAACCGCCGCCACTCGGCCACCAACGGCGCCGCCGGGCCGAAGGCGTGTGCCTCGTCGGGCTGTTCGTCCAGGGTAACCACGCCGGCATCGGGCATTCCGGGCCGGCGCCGGGGCGGTCTCCAATCCAAGCCCGCCCCGGCGCCCTGCTCACAATTGCTGGCGCCATCAACGTCAACATCATCGTCATCGCCGCCCGATTGCCGGTCGTCGTCCAGCGCGGCAAGCCTTCGGGTCAGCTCCCTCAACTGGCGAGCCTGTCCATCGGCCAACTCCCGCAACTCGGCATTTTCACCCTCCAGCTCAGCCACCCGCTGCCGCAGGGCATCCACGTCGGCGTCCGGTGGAGCGTCGCCGACACCCTCCTCAGCCGCACCCGAGCCACAAGCACGGTGAAAATCCACCAGCGCCTGGCGCATCCGGCGGGAGACCTGCCGGGAGTCGCAGCAGTGGGACAGGGTGCGGTAATTCACCCCCAGGACCCGGGCGGCGGGCACCCGGCCCTGCCCGTCCACCAGGGCGTCCAACAGGTCCAATAGGGCGCCGTCCGATAGGGTAGCGTCCGGCTCCGCCACGGGGTCATGCTTCACGTCAATTGCGGGATCATCGCGGTCGTTCACGGGCTTCACCATCACTCGAAAACTACAATCCTGGCACTGCAATCTCTGCAATAATGTGATTATAGAGCCGCAGTAAAATCGTTCGCTGGAAATCCCGCCGCCGCCGCCGTTTATACCCACATCCCCGTAGGAAACACCCCCTGGATTGCAGAATGCAATCCTTCCTTTTCTCCTTACAGGGTGCGCACTGTGGGAAACCGCCGGGGAGGATTGCAGTCTGACACGTCAGGTGTTCCGGCGACCATCCCGCCGCCCCGCCGCCGGGCCACTGAAAAAGCTCCCCACCGGGCTGCCCAAGTGCCCGGAACACCTCCGCCAAGACGCCCTCTGGCCGGGAGTTGATGACGCCGCGACCGTTGCGCGGAGGCCGCTATGCGGGCATAATGTGTAGAACGTATGTTTCCATACCGCGCCAACCAGCCGAAGGCAAGTCGCCCCGGCAATTTGGATAGCGAAACGAACCAGCAGAAGGAGGACTTCAGCCATGTTAGCCAACATCCTACGCAGCATATTCAAGGGCAACCCCCCGCCCGAGGTCAAGGTGCTCTCCGTCACCGCCCCACGCACCGAGGAGCGCAGCCTGTCCGGCGTCGAGAACTTCCTGCGCTCCATCGGCGCCCCCGAACCCTTCTCCCTGGAAATCGTCGGCGACGCCGCCGGCGTATCCCTGCTGACCCGCTGTCGGGAGGGTTCCCACGTCAAGCAGCAACTGGGCGCCCATCATCGCCACGCCCAGGTCAACGAGCTCTCCCCGGAGGACGACCCCTTGCGCCTGGCCGAGGGCGAACGGGCCTGGGCCACCACCCTCCGGCTCCAGGGACCCGAGTACCTGCCCCTGCGCACCTTCGACGACAACCACCTGCGGGAGCCCGGCTCCGACCCCCTCATCTCCGTCATCGGCGCCCTCTCCGGCCTGGAGCCGGGCGAAAGGCTGGTATCCCGCCTCAGCCTCACGTCCCTGGGGCCGGACTGGTCCCAACCCCACCAGGCCAAGCTCCACCGCAAGCAGCAGGCCGAAGCCGCCCCGTCGGCCCAGACCGCACAACACCAGGCTGAGACCAGGAAGGGGGCGCAGCTGATCATCCTGGCCCTGCTGGCCCTGCCCCTGCTCCAGGGCTACCTGTGGGTGCAGCGGGGCGAGACCTGGAAGGCGGTCCTGCTGGGTATTGGCGTGGCGGCGGCCATGACCGTGGCCGGCTGGGCCTGGTGGCGCATCAGGAAGGCGCTGGCGGGAAATAATCTCCACGACCCCCTCATGATCCAGGACAAGCTCTCCCGCCTGGCCTTCCAGGCCCAACTGGAAATCATCGCCGTCCTCCCCGAGCACGGCACCGAGAATCGCGCCAAGGACCTGCTGCGCCACGCCGCCCTGGCCTACCAGGGCTACGACAACCCCGCCGGCGCCAGGTTCAAGGCCGGCAAGGTCCGGCCCGCGCTTCCCGCCACCGAGCCCACGGCCCCGGCCTCTGGGCTGTTCCGGGCCCGCAACGTCCTGGGCGCGCGGGAACTGGCCGCCCTGTGGCACCCCCTGGGCGCCGGCAACCCCCTGGCCTCGGTGCACCGCTCCGGGTCCCGGGTGCTCTACCCCTCGGCCAACGCCGACGCCCTGGGCGCCCACGTGGGCAACACCGTGGGCGGCCGGCCCCGTCCGGTGCGCTTCAACTCCCAGGTCATGGGCAGCCACCATCTCTACCTGGCCCGCACCCGCATGGGCAAGTCCACCCTGATGCGCCACGTCGTCGCCCACAGGATGGCGGAAAAGGCCGCCGGCAACAACTTCGACGCCGTAATTGTCATCGACCCCCACGCCGACCTGGTGAAGGACCTGCTGGGGCAGGTCCCCGAGGAGATCATCGACCAGGTCCGCCTCATCGACCTGGCCGACCGGACCCGCGCCCCGGGCATCAACCTGCTGGACGTGAATGTGTTTCCCGACCGGGACCGTGCCGCCGACTCGGTGGTGCGCGGCGCCCGGGGCGTGTGGGAGCAGTGGGGTCCCCGGATGCAGTCCATCCTGGAGCACGTGGTCAAGACCCTTCACGAGTACAACTCCCACCCCGACACCGGCGACGACGACCAACTCACCATCCTGGACGGCTCCCGGCTCATGGCCGACCGCGAGTTCCGCCGCACTGTGCTCCGGCGGGTGAAGGACTCCTTCATCATCGAGTGGTGGGCCCACACCTACTCCGCCTGGACCCGCACCCTCCAGGCCGACTCCATCGCCCCGGTGCAGACCCGCCTGGCCTACTACGCCTCGTCCAAGAAGGCCCGGGCCATCCTGGGTCAGCGCCGCTCCACCCTGGTCCTGGGCCAAGTCATCGCCGAAGGCGGGGTGCTGCTGGTGTCCACCGCCCAGGGCGACGTGGGGCCGGAGGTATCGGCCCTGGTGGGCGCCTCCATCCTCAACCTGGTGGAATCGGCGGTCCGGGAGCAGGGCCGTCTGGATCCCTCCCTGCGGCGGGGCGTGCTGGTGGTGGTGGACGAAATGCAGGCCCTGCCCGGCGTCGATTACGGCGGCATGCTCTCGGAACTGGGCAAGTTCGGCGCTTCCTTCATCCTGGCCACCCAGAGCCTGGCCAAGCTGGACGAAATCTCCGACTCCCTGCGCGACGCCCTGCTGGCCAACGTGGGCTGCCTGGTGGCCTTCCAGGTGTCCGCCGCCAACGCCCAGGAGCTCCTGGGAGAACTGGACCGGGAACGGGTGGGCGAGGAGGACCTGGTGTCCCTGCCCTCCCATCACTGCTACGTGCGGGCCACGGTGGACGGACAGCGGGAACCCACCTACTACATGGAACTGCGTCCGCCCGAGCCGGGAGACCCGGCCGTCGCCCAGCGGATCCGGGATGCCGCCTCCGCCTACACCACCCCGGCGGAGGCCCTGGCCCGCTTGGAAGCCGAGGCCGACCTGAGGGTCCAGGACTACCGGAACCGGCTGGAACGGGAGGACGAGGACGGGGAGGACGGCGGGCAGCACGCCGGCAAGAAGCCCGACCAACCCGCCGGCGGGCCCGGCGCCAGTGGGAAGGCCAACGCCAATTCCAATAAGGGCAAGTCCAACCGCACCCGCACCCGGCGCCGGGGCGAGGGCGGCGCCCGGCCGCAGCCGGAGGCCGAGGCCGCGTGAAGGCCGGGGAGCGGGAAGTCCTGGTCCTGCGGACCCTGGCGGCCATGCCTTTCCTGGACTGGCTGGAATTGGCCGCCGTGTCCGGCCTGGCCGAGGCCACCGCCCGCCGCGTGCTGGATCGGCTAAAGGCGCAGGAGCTGGTCCGGTGCTTCCACCACGCCTCGCCGCTCACCGCCGCCACCCGGCGCTGGCAGCTCACCTATCCGGGACTGGAACGCCTGGCGGCGGCGGAAGGCATGGACGTGGCACGTCTGCTCCGCGCCCGGCCCGTTTCGGCCCACTGGCAGCGCCTGCTGCTGGCCCGCCTCGACGCCGTGGCCGTCGTCCACCGGCTGGCCGCGGCGGTGGCGGCAGTCGAGGAAGACTTCCGGTTCCGCTGGTACCGCGCCCATCCCCTGGACGCCGCCATAAGCCTGTCCGGCGGCAGGACCGTCGGCGTCGTCCGCCAGGGCTCCACCGCCGACCGCACCGCCTTCGCCGACCGGGTGCATTGGCTGGTCAACTCCCGGGAGACCCTGCCCCGGGGCCTGCTGGCCTTCTTCCCCGACGACATTCGATTGCGCCAGGCCCGCCGCCTGCTGGCCCGCTACCCCGGCCCGGTATATTTGGCTCAGGAACGAGACGTGGCGCGGTGCCAGGCCGATGACGTCATATGGCGCACCCCGTCGGTGTCTGCTGTTTTGTCCCTGGGTGAGGCGCTGTCCAACCTGAGACCGGGCGGCGGGCTGCCGACCGAATTGCCCCTGGCAAGAGCTTCCTTTCCCGAAACCGTCAGCATTGATGAACCCGGCGATAATGTTCCGAACCACCTGCTGCCCGTCCTGCTCAAGCCCGCCGACAAGCGGATGCTGGACTGCCTCTCCGACTGGCCCTGGACCACCGTGGACGACCTGTGCGCCTCCCTCGACCTTTCCGATTCCCGCGTTTGGCGCGTCGCCGCCCGGCTGGAGGACCTGGGCCTGGTCGCTAGAACCGTCCTGGGCGGCCAGCGCCGCCTGGCCCTGGGCGAACGCGGCCTGACCATCCTGGCCCGACGAGACCGGGCCTCGGTGTCCACCACCCTGCGCCGCTGGAGGGTCCAGGACCCGGACGGCGAACCCGTCAAAGACTGGCGGGAGGTCCCCGGCGCCCGCAGCCGTCCCCTGGCCCGCGCCATCGAGCACACCGACGGCGTGCACCGGTTTCTGGGCGACCTGCTCCGCCAGGCCAAGCAGACTTCCGGCTGCCGGGTACTCCAGGTGTCGCCGCCCCATCACTCCACCCGCTACTTCCGGCACCGGGGCCGGTTGCGTTCCATCCACCCCGACGCCTTCGGCGTGGTCCGGGTACGCGGCAATCACTTCCCCTTCTTCCTGGAGTGGGAGCGCCGCGCCGTCCATCCCTCCACCATGGCCGCCCGTCTCGCCCCCTACCTGCGCTACTACTCCTCCAACCAACCCCGGCACGACCACGGCCACCGGCCCCTGGTCCTGCTGGTCTTCGACGACTTCATCGCCGAGGGCAACTTCCTCGGCGTGGCCCGCGCCGAGCTGGAACGCGCCGGCGTGGAACTGCCCCTTTGGATCTCCCACACGGGGCTCTTGGAAAAGGTCGGGCCGCTGGGACCGGCTTGGCGCAGCCCCGACGTGCTGCAACCCAAGTGTGCTTTCCGGTGAGTCGTCGGCTATTTGCGATTTGCGCACCCTGATGACGTTCTTCCGTTGCTCGCCGGTCATGCACAGCAATACGATACAATGGCAACCAATGATTGGAGCCGTGCTTTCATCAGCGCCTGGACTATACTCTGCGCCCAGAACGTCAACAAAAACGAAGTGGCCACACCCCTGATACGATCACTTGTCGATGCCAACCCCCAAAGTGATGGGCACCCTGAGTCTGATAGCGCGGGCGAACCGGACGCGCAAGATGGCGTATCCGACGAGCTCAGCACTGCCGCAGCTTTCGCCGTCATGTAAGCGCAGTGGGCAACGGAAGTTGGTGAGCAAGCCCTCCGAAATCCGTACACATGAGAGCATAGATACCGCGAATGCTGAGTGGGTAGTAGCCATCACAAAGAAATCCAGCATTCATTGGTTGGTGGAGAAGTAAAATGCGATTGAACAATTGCTGGTTGTGCGATGGTCAAATGACCAACACCAGAGAGCACGTTATCCCGAAAAGCTTGGGCGGCAAGAAAACCGTCGATGGTTTCATTTGCAGAAGCTGCAATAGCGCAACCGGTCATAACTGGGACGCAGCAGTTGCGGCCTTCGAGTCTTGGCTGTTCCATCTCACCCAGAACCTCAGCGTAAACCCGCAACGGGGAAGGTCGATTCGTGGAAAGATGGCGGAGACAGGGTTGAACGCATTCATTGATCCAGGCAATAAGGTCCGATTAGATTTCAACGTTCAGAAAAAGACACAGGAGGCAGCGGGTCAAGTGTCCTACCAATTCACTTGCGATCCGAGTCAGATTAACAGCATGTTTGATGCTGTGAATACTATTTATCAGAGAAACGGTATGAACCCGATAGGTCGGAGGGAGTTCGACGCTCTAATTACGCACAACGAAATCCCACACCCTGTAGTAGAAGTTCCCTTGGTGCTAGATTGGCCAAAATACAGTAGGTCATTGGCGAAGACGGCGATGGCTATGGCATTCTTTGTCGGAGTAAATCCCGCAAAATGCGATAATGCCGTTCGCTATCTCAGAGACGAGACACTACCGGAAGAAGGCGTGGTGACAATGCCAGCGACCTCTTTGGATGGAGTATTGGAAGATTGGGCCCATTACCACGCTGTGAACATATTTGGCTTTCCCAAGGAACGGAAGCTAATTGGTGAGATCTTGTACTTCGGCAAGGTGTCGGGATTGATCGTCCTATCGAATTCATATGAAGGCGCGCGGATCGTTGCCGGACACTCAATCAATCTCAAAACAGGAGAATACGAGGACGTGAAACTAGACTTTCCAGATTTTTACTTGCCAAAGTACAACGTGATGGAATTGTTGGAGTCTCGCGCTGCACGTTTCAAGTCCTCAATAGTTCTTCCGATGCTAAACGAACTGAATCGAATATTTGCCGGCACCCAGTGAGTCAATTCTCTTCCAAGGAGCGCAGTTTGGCACATGAGGCCGGTTTGGGAACAAGCCCTGCATCTTGACTTTGAAGCGGGATCATTGGAAAGCGAACGAGGCCCTGCGAGTCCTTTGAGGGCTAGAGTAATGCAGGAACCCTGTGGCATTATCCGCGCGCAACGCACCAGGTACCACACAGCACGCGTAGGGCCCGCTGATGGAGACCGACGAAAATGTGGTTCGTTCTAACGGTGAGAATGAACCGCTGATCTTCCTGTTGAGCTGGAACGTTTCAGCCAAGGAGGCAACCATATGAACCAGCAAGTGGACCTTACGCCGGTGGCTTTCCACGCTCGGTTTTCCAGCGACCGTCAGGACATGGTCCTCTCAGTCGCTGCCCAACTCCGCGCCTGAGCGACTACGCCGAACGCAACGGCTATTCCGTGGCCCGCGAGTACTTCAGTAAATCTAAATCTCTTGAGGTCCGCCGAGGTATCCTCAAAGGGTGTGTAAAAGAACAGGCGGTGTACCCTCTCTGTGAACGACACGGGCTCGAGGCCCAGGAGAGGAGGCACACCGCCTATGAGCAAGGAAACCATCAATGGCTGCGCCGAATCAAGGCCTGATTGGGAGCATCTGGAGGATTGGCTGCGAGGCCAAGTCCAGGGAATGATCCAGGAGTTGCTGGAGCAGGAGGTTACGGAGTTTCTGGGCCGGGTGAAATCGGCCCGGCGTTCCGAGCCGGAGCACCGCACCGGTTACCGGAACGGGTACGGCAAGCCCAGGAAGGTGACGCTGTCCTCGGGCACGATCAAGGTGAGAAGGCCGAGGGTCCGGGACACCGGGGAGCAGTTCGAGAGCCGGTTGCTGCCGTTGTTCATCCACCGGAGCCGGACGGTGGCGGACCTGATCCCCCAGTTGTACCTGCACGGGTTGTCGGAGGGAGACTTCGACCTGGCGCTGCGGGGCCTGTTGGGAGAGGAGGCGGCGGTGTCGGCCAGCACGGTGACTCGGCTCAAGGACCAGTGGAACGCGGAGTTGGCCCAGTGGCGCAGCCGTCCCCTGGACGACATGAAGGTGGTCTACCTGTGGGTGGACGGGGTGTACGAGAAGGCAGGTCTGGAGAAGGACAAGGCGGCGGTGCTGGTGGTGCTGGCGGCGTTGAGCGACGGTCGGAAGGTGGTGGTGAGCGCGGTGCCGGGCCACCGGGAATCGACGAACAGCTGGTCGGAGGTGCTGCGGGACCTGCGGGACCGGGGGATGAACTGCCCCAGACTGGTGGTGGGAGACGGGCACCTGGGCATCTGGGGAGCCTTGCGCAACGTCTACCCGGCGGCGGAGCAGCGCTGCTGGAACCACAAGATCATGAACGTGCTGGACCGGCTGCCCAAGAAGCGGCAGGGAGAGGCCAAGGTGATGCTGCGGGACATCTACTTTGCCGAGACCAGGACCCGGGCGGACCGGCTCAGGGAGGACTTCGCCCAGTGGTGCCGCGGCAACGGCCACGACACCGCCGCCGAGGCCCTGGAGCGGGATTGGGAGCGCATGGCCACCTACTACGACTTCCCCAGGGAGCACTGGGGGTACCTGAGGACCACCAACCCGGTGGAGTCGCCCTTCGCAGCCCTGCGGCTGAGAACCGACGCGGCCAAGCGGTACAAGCGGGTGGACCGGGCCATGGCGGTGATCTGGAAGATGCTGATGGTGGCGGAGCAACGCTTCAGACGGGTGAAGTCCCCAGACCTGATGACCGACGTCTACCTGGGGACCCGGTACGTGGACGGGACTGCCGTCCAGGAAACAGTGGAGAAGGTCGCCGCCTGATTTCGTTTACACACTTATTGACGTAACCTCGGTCCGCCCCAAAAAACTCCCCAAGCCATTTGCCCCATACGGCGAAACCGACGGCGTATGCGCGTCCACCTGCTTCCACCTGAAACCCTAAGATGAGCCGACACTGTTGACGAACCGCCCATGCTGAAGGACACGCGCAAATTTACCGTCTTAGGCGGCAGATCGACACCCAAATCTTGCAAAGCCGACTGGGTACGTCGCTCCAAATCTTCCAGTTGCAGCCGTACGTGCGCAATCGAGCCATGATACTCCTCCCGCAGGCTTTCAAGCCCAGCGGCGACAGGATCAACCCGTTCCGTCACTGACTGGCGCACCCCACCAGCGTCGCGTTCCACCAATCGGGAAACGACGACAACTACGAGCACAAACCATAACAAGTTCACGCTCACCTGTATGACCAGCCGAACCCACAGTCCTGAAATCGCGAAGTAATCCATCGCGATTGGGAGAACCACAGGTGCAACAATGGTCACCATGATGACCAAATAATGGCTCAGGGAAAGGTTTGAGAACCGGGCAAACAACCAAAGAACCACGCTACTCCCTCCTTGTAGCAACACCATGCCTCCAGCGGCGGGGAAATGCGTCACGAGCCGGTAAAGAACATTACAGCAGGAATCCACGCGGCAACGAATGATACAGCATTGGATGGGCATCATAACGTGGAGCCAATGAAGGAACTGAAGGCGGCGCACGCCCGGTGCGGCCTCTGGTGATGTGATGGTGACCGCCGGAAACTTGACCGGGCCAAACGGACATGGGATGATATAGAGTAAGACAATCGCATATAGTAACAACCGAGGCGAGACCCCATGCCGCCACGACGCATTTCCAGGACC